>VXWI01000124.1 GCA_009835985.1 Acidobacteriota bacterium
CGGTCGCCGTCGTAGTCCAGCTCGCCGCGCAGGTAGCTGTTGAACGCCGAGGTGTGTCGTTCAGCGACCACGCCTCCACCTCGGCCATGAAGGCCTCCAGGTTGTCGGGAGAGCCGCCGGGGAGCCGGTCCAGATAGCGCGCGGTGATCGCGTAGGACGGCAGGTTGACGATGTAGGGGATGTCGTCCCCGGGCGCGAACTGGATGGTGTTGAACTGGAGTACCACCGAGACCAGCACGATGCCGTTCAGATCGATGTTGGCCCGCTGCAGATGTCTGGCGAGGACGGCGGAGCGGGTGGTCCCGTAGCTTTCCCCGAGCAGATACCGGGGCGAGTTCCAGCGGTCGTACTCGCTCAGGAAGCGCCGCACGAACTGCGCGAGCGAACGGGCGTCCTCGTCGATGCCCCAGTAGTAAGACCCTTCGGTGTCCCCGACGGGGTGGCTGAACCCGGTGCCGATGGGGTCCACCATCACGATGTCGGCCATGTCGAGGAGGGTGTAGGCGTTGTCCTCGAGCGGATAGGGAGGCGCTCCCTGCGGCCCGACATCGGGGGTGACCACCCGGCGCGGCCCCATGATCCCCATGTGCAGCCAGAAGGAGGCGGAGCCCGGGCCGCCGTTGTAGGCGAAGATCAGCGGCCGCTCCCGGTCCGGCGCGCCGTTCGTGCGGAAGTAGGCGGTGTAGAAGAGCTTGCCCGCGTCCTCGCCGTCAGCGTTCATGAGCGTGGTGCTCGCCACGACGGCGTCGTACTCGACGGTCTCGCCGTTCATCTCGATGGAGTGGCTGCTCTCCCAGCGGGTTTTCCCGGCGGCCTCGGAGCCGTTTTCCTGGGCCGGGGCCACTGCGGCGAGAGCGCACAGGACAACAAGGAGAAGGGTTTTCTTCAACATTTGGGGACCTCCGGGAACGGCGGGAGTAGAACGGGCGAGCATACGTGATCGGCGCGATACCGGCCGGAAAACAGGAAAGGGGGACCGCCCTTCGAAGGGCGGTCCCCCGACTGAAGGATCAGACAGCTAGAACACGAATCCGGCCAACAGCATGATCCGGCGCGGCTCCACCCAGCTCGACGGGATGAACTGCTCACCCGGAGTCTCGAGCCGCAGACTCTGGTTCCAGATGCTGGCGGTGCTGTTCAGCGCGTTGTAGAGGTAGAGGTCCAGTTTCGCGGTGACGTCGCCGATGTCGACCCGCTTCCCGAGACGGACATCCACGATGTTCAGTTGCGGATGTTCCAGCCCGTCGTGCGAGCCCGCCAGCTCCACGATCATGTTCTGCGGCTGCTGTCCGACCAGAGCCCCGGGCGCCCGAACCTGCCGCGAGAACGGCTTGCCGCTCTCGATGTTCACGTTGGCGGCGAGTATCAGGTCCCAGGGCAGGAACAACACTCCCTGCAGCCGGAACATGTGCGGCCGGTCACCTTGGAGCCGCTGCCCGTCGTTCAGGTTCAGATAGGCGTTCGGGTCCTGGCCGGTCGTGCTCCCGTAGAAGGGATTGTTCTGGGCCTCGAACCACGGACGCGGGATCAACCCATGCGACTTCGAGTAGGTGTAGGAACCCTGGATGTTCCAGAGCCCGGCGTCCCGCATCGCGAAATAGAACAGGACGCCGTCGTAGGTCTGCTCGTACTTGCCGGGAGCACCAGGGAAGTCCCCTGGGAAATTCCCCTTTACGAGCGTCGGCTGCGCGGTCTGGCTCAGGATGGTCATCGGGGCCCCGGTGTAGGGATCCGCCCACTGCACCGATTCGTACTGTCCGCCCAGGATGGACCAGCCCACCATCCGTTCGGTGTACTTGTGGACGTACTGCAGACCCAAGGACATGTTGCTGCCGACCTCCCGTTCGTAGGCGGCGGTGTAGTGGTAGGACCGCGGCGCCTCCAGGTTGTCCGGCTGCGCCAGGTCTGCGGCGGTGGTCGCGAAGAGCAGGTCCCCGAGCGTCCCGTCGTCGTTCAGCGCGTAGAGCTGCCAGGGCGTGACCCCGGGCGCCGGAGCGTCCCAGTTTCCGATGACGTTCTGGTCGTAGTGGATCCCGAAGAACCCCTTGATGGCCGAGCGTCCCTCCTCGTCCGGGCGGAAGGTGAACCCGAGCCGGGGGCTGACCAGGTTCCAGGCCACGATGTCCGGATCCCCGGGCGCGCTTCCCGAGACCGACACCGCATTGATGGCGGTGAACTCGGTTTCCTGTCCGGAGTCGGGTACGCCGAGCAGTTCGTACGCGGGGATCTCGCCGCGGTTCAGGTCCAGTCGGACGCCCAGGTTCAGCGTGAGCCGCTCGCCCACGTTCACGGTGTCGTCAATGAAGAGACCGTGGTCGCGGGAGATGCCGCCGTACCGGTAGGGCTCCTGGATGACCTGGTAGAGATACCCGCCCGACTGGTACTGGTAGGCGCTGTTCGGCCCCGCAGCCACCGCAGTCTCGGCAACCCCCCGGGCGAGCTGGACGCCGAAGCGGAACTCGTGCTGCGCGCCGAGGAAGTCGTCGGCGTAGTGCGTGATCTTGGCGTTGAACTGGTTGCTCCAGGTCCGGTAGTCCCACGGATAGGTGATCCCACCCTCGTAGGTCGTCGTCGGCTCCGCGTCGTAGTTGACGAAGGGCATCTCGAAGCTGCCGGTCGGCGAGTCGTGGATATCGCTCGCCGTCCACTGGGAATACCGCGCCTCGAAGATGGTGGTGTCCGAGATCGTGCTGGTCAGGCCACCCGCAAAAGTGACCGTGGCGCCCCGCTCCACGAACGCGGCGGAGGCGCTCACGTTCGGTGAACTGCCGCCAATGAACGCCCAGTCCTCGATATGGGAGTTCACGAAGACCTCGTGGCGGTCCGAGAGCTTCGTGGTGAGCTTCAGACTCAGCTTGTCGTTCTCGCTGTTGTCGGCCGTGGCGTCCGCCGGATTGTTTCCGGCTTCCCAGGCGCTGTCCCGTGAGTACTGGCCGCCCGCCATGAACCACATCCGCTCGCGAATCACCGGGCCGCCGACGGTCAGGGTGATGTCCGCGAAGTTGTCTCGCTCGTAGGCGAACGCGTCCGGGCTTCCCTCCGAGACCGGCTCCCCGGTGCCGGCGTCCGCGTAGATCTCGGGGAAGGTGAGGGCGTCGCTCTGGTAGAAGTAGTTGCCGGCGCCGCTGAAGACATCGCCGCCCTTCTTGGTCACGATCTTGAAGGTGCCGCCGGTGGCGTTGCCGAACTCGGCCGGCGCGCCGACGCCGATGATCTCCACCTCCTCGATCATGTCCACGTTCGGGTCTCCCCAGGAGGAGCCGGTTTCGGGCGCGCTCGTCTCGACTCCGTCGATGTTCCAGGAGTTCGACTGCTGGTTCGAGCCGAAAGCGATCGCTCGGTCGCCGCCGCCGCCGCTGTTCATCTGGCTGATCCCGGGCGAGATGTGGACGTAGTCGTAGAAGTTCCGTTCGGTCGGCAGTTCCTCGACGAGCTCGGTGTTGAAGGTGGTGATGGAGGCGTTCGAGCTGACGTCGAGAAGCGGGGCCTCGGCGACGACCTGGACTGTTTCCGTAACCCCGGAAAGGCTGAGCGCGGCGTCGAGAGTCACTGTCGTGGTGATCCCGACCCTCACCCCCTCGAAGCGCACGGTGTCGAAGCCGGACAGCGACACCTCGACGGCGTAGTCGCCCGCGGGGAGCGCCGGGAACCGGAACACGCCGGACTCGTTCGTGACCGCGGTTCGGGAACCGCCGATGATGGCGTCACTCAGGATGGTCGCGGTAGCTCCCGGGATCACGGCGCCACTGTCGTCGGTGACCGTGCCCCGGATCAGCCCGTTGTCCTGGGCGAGGGAAGCAGCCGGGAGCGCCAGTGCGAGGGTCAAGACCGCAAGCGCCAGCCCTGCCGGCCACGGAAAGCGGAAACGATGCATCATGAGCTTCTCCCTGGAGAATCTCCGGAGATTTGGTTCACAGGATTCGGTTCTGTGGATTGAAGGGTGCGATCTTCGCCGAAACTGCCCGGTTTTTCCAGCGTTTCGGCCCGGAGCTGGGTAGGTGGCGATATCGATGCCCATCGTGTCTAGCAACGAGGGTGCCGTACCGGTTGCCGGGCGCCTGTCCCCGACGTCACCGGCAGTCGGGGGCGGTGAGCCGGGCGCGCGACTCGTGCCGGTCGGCCGTCTCGTCGTCTCCCGTAGCGCGGGCCACTCTCGCCGCGGCGGAGAGGGTTGCCGAGTCGAAGGGACGGAGCGCCAGCGACCGCCGGAGCGCGGTCAGTGCCTCGCCGTGCCGTCTGAGCGCGGCGAGGGCGCGTCCGAGCTCCGACAGATCAGCCGCAAGTTCCAGAGCCATTCCGGTGCTTGGCGCGTCCCTCCCGGCAAGCACTTCGTCCCACAGCCGGACGGCCGCTTCCAGGTCACCGCGCGAAGCCGCCTGGCGCGCCCGCCGGCGTCGGCTCTCGGTGGCGTTAGCGCGTTCCCAGCCTTCGGCTTCGGCGGCCTTGACCGCGTCGAGACGCACTAGTACGGCTTCGGCTGCCGCCACGTCCCCGGCCCGCCGCAGCGCAGCGTGGAGGCTGGTCAGGATTGCGGCATGGTCGGGGGCCGCGTCGGCGAGGCGGATGAGCTCACCCGCCGCGCGCTCGACCTCTCCCTCCCGGAGCGCGGCCTTCGCGAGCGCGAACCGGGTGTTCAGCGCCTCCGGACGGCGCTCCGCCCGGCTCTCGAGAAGGGCCAGCAGTTTCGGGTCCCCGCCGGCGACGATGGCATCGAGCGCCACGCTCGCCATCTCGCCAGCGCTGGCCGGGTCGAGACGAAGCGCCTCCCGATAGGCATCGAGCGATCCCTCCATGTCCAGCCGGAAGGCTCGCAGCCGGCCGAGCGTCATCCAGAGGGCCGGCTCGTCCCGGAGCCCGGCGGCCAGCGCCCGTTCCGCCGCCGCCAGGGCTTCCTCAGGCGCTGGCTCGACCGATGTCCAGGCGACAAGGAACAGGGCCCGGGGATCGTCCGGCGCGACGTCGGCCGCCACTCGGGCCGCACATTGCGCGAGCCGGGGAATCCCGGCCTCGTCTGCCGCGAGCGCCAGTGCGGTCCACGGCGCCGGCCGGTCCGGCGCCCGCTCCGTCGCGTTCCTTGCCGCATCGAGGCTTGTTTCCAGAAGCGTTTCCCGGGATTCGGTCATCAGACCGGCACTCTCCGCGGCGGCGAGCCGCCGCGCGAAGTTGGACCGCCCCAGGAGAGCCGGGAGATACGTAGGTGCCAGGCCGAGCGCCCGGCCGGTCGCCTCCAGGGCGTCCTCCAGCCGGCCGGTCGCTCCGAGCGCCTCGGAGTAGAGCGCCCACGCCAGCCCGGGGCGCTGCACCGGGGCGGCCCCGTCGGGAGCGTTGGGACCATAGGAATCGACCGCCGCGCCCAGGTGGTCCGCGGCAACTTCCCACTCGCCGCGTTCCACGGCTAGCGCACCGAGCTGAAATCGGGCCGGGCCGTGGAAGGGAACGTCGTCGACCACCGACAGGAGGATCGGGATCGCCCGGTCCGCTTCCTCGGCGGCAAGAAGCGCGATGGCCCGCTCCATCCGGGCGCGGACGTCGGTGGGAGGCTGGTTCGCGCCGCCAGCGGCTACGCCGACCACGACAAGGGCGAGGGCGACACCCGCGACGGCCTTCCGCCGAAACGGGTCCGTGCGCGTTTCGCTCGCCTGGGGCGAGCGATGCCCGCCGGAGGCCGGCGCTCCGAGCGCGAACCCGGTCATCGCGACGGGAGGGCGACCGGCCGGGAGCCGCGGCGGAGGAGCCAGGTTGTGTTCACGGCCAGGGCGCGATGCGTTTCGGCGACCCCGTCGGGCCAGCGGACCTCGACCTCTACCGGTTGCGCCTCGGAATCCCCCAGGGATCCGAGTCCGAAGTGCAGGATCCGCTCGCTATCGGAGGCGTAGCTCTCGCCGGCGCGCTGCCAGCGTGACTGCCGGGGCGAGACGACCGTGACCCGGGCCCCCAGCGCGTCACGTTCTCCCGCGGGGTCCACGAGCCGGAGCCGGATCCAGGACCCGTGGGCCGGTGCCTCGCGAGCCCAGAGCGTGGGGGCGTCGTCCTGGTTGGCGACCGCGATCTCCCACTGGCCGTCCGCCTCGACGTCGATGAGCGCCATGCCCCGTGAGGATCGTACGGGCGGCCCCAGGGTTTTCGCTCCGTAGGTCCCGCCGTTCCGGAGGAAGAGCTGGTCCGGCTGCCCGTAGGTCTCTCCGAGCGCCGGATCGTCCTCGACCTGCGGATAGAGGTGGCCGTTCGCGAAAGCGACGTCCAGGTCGCCATCGTTGTCGGCGTCGAAGAACAGGGCGCCCCAGCCCAGCGGCCGGAAGGTCGCGGTCGCCATGCCCGCGCCCACCGCGTCCTCGAGGAACAGCGAGGGGCCGACTCCCTGGTAGAAGGCGTAGTGGTCGTGGGCGAAGTTCGTGACCACCAGGTCGGGGAACCCGTCTTCGTCCGCATCCGCGGCGGCCACCCCCATGCTTCCCTGCGTCGCGCCGTCGGCGCTGAGCGCGACCCCGGTGAACAGTCCGGCATCCCGAAAAAGGCCGCCGCGGTTTTCGAGCATGTCGTTCGGACCGCTGTCGTTGGCCACAAAGATGTCCTGGTCGCCGTCGTCATCGAAGTCGAGCGCGACGGCCCCCATGGAATACCGCGCCGGAACGGCTCCGATTCCGGAGGCGTCGGTCGCATCCTCGAACGTGCCGTCCCCGCGACCGCGGAAGAAGCGGTTGGCCTGCGGAACGAGGCCGCGCGGGCCGTCGAGCACCGACACTCTCCCGCGCCAGCGCCGGGTGCGCTGTCCGGCCCGGATGGCCGGCTCGTCCGTTTCGATGTAGTTGGCGACGAAGAGGTCGAGCGTGCGGTCGCCGTCAGCGTCCAGGAAGACGGCCCCGATGCTCCACCCGGGGTCCGCGGCCCCGGCTCGCTCTCCGACCTCGGAGAAGGTCCCATCCCCGTTGTTGCGGAAGAGCAGATTGGGGCCCAGGGCCGTCACGTAGAGGTCGGGGAAGCCGTCGCCGTCGAAGTCCGCGCTCACCGCACCCTGGCCGTAGACGTCGGTCACGATCCCGGCAGCCTCGGTGACATCGGAGAAACGCCGGCCGCCCTCGTTCCGGTAGAGCACTCCGGAACGCGCCTGCCAGGCGCCCTCCGGGGCATCCCAGGAGGGCGCATTGGGAAAATAGAGGTCCGGAAGCCCGTCCTGGTCGTAGTCGAGGACCGCGAGCCCCGTTCCGGTGGACTCGGCGATGTGGTTCTTCTCGGGCCCTCCCGTCCCGGTCACGGCCGAGAGGCTCGCCTCGGAGGCGACGTCACGGTATTCCTGGCTCGCGCCCGGCGAGGCGAGTGACGGAGCCAGGACGATCGCGAGAGTTCCGGCCGCGGCTCGCGCCACCCGGATCGCGGGTCGCTCAGTCCCGCGGCGCCGGCTGTTCGTGCCCCAGTACCGGGTGCGGGATGTAGGGCGCCTCGAGCGCCGCAATCGTTTCCTCATCGAGCGTCAGGTCCACGGCGGCAGCGAGTTCCTCCATCTGTTCGACGCGGGTCGTGCCCACGATCGCCGAATCCACTCCCGGCACCGACAGTAGCCAGGCGAGCGCCACCTTCGCCGGCGTTTCGCCGAGACGGGCGGAGACTTCGATCAGCGTATCCAGCACCTCGAAGTCCGCCTCCTCGTAGTACAGCCGATCCGCGTAGTCATCGTCCCGGGCCCGCGGCGTCGGATCGCGGCGCGTACGGGTGCGGTTTCCGGCCAGGAATCCCCGGGCAAGCGGGCTCCAGGGGATCATCCCGATCCCCTGGTCGAGGCAGAGCGGCACCATCTCGCGTTCCTCTTCGCGATACGCGAGATTCAGGTGGTTCTGCATCGAGACGAACCGTGACGCGTCCATGGCGTCCGCGGTGAAGAGCATGGTGGCGAACTCCCAGGCGGCCATGCTGCTGGCGCCGAGATAGCGCACCTTCCCGGCTTTCACCAGCGAATCGAGCGCCTCGACGGTCTCCTCGACGGGGGTTTCGTGGTCGAAGCGGTGGATCTGGTAGAGGTCGATGTAGTCGAGACCGAGGCGCCGGAGCGAAGCGTCACAGGCGGCCAGGATGTGCTTTCGCGAAAGGCCGCCGCGGTTCGGGCCCTTCGCGACCGGGAAATACACCTTGCTGGCGAGCACGTAGTCCTCGCGGTGCGCCAGCTCGCGGAGCATCTTGCCGGTGATCTCCTCGCTGACTCCCTTCGAGTACATGTTCGCCGTGTCGAAGAAATTGATGCCGAGGTCCAGCGCCTTCCTGAAATGGGCGCGTGACGCTTCCTCGTCGAGGATCCAGGAACGCCAGTTCGGATCCCCGTAGGTCATGCAGCCGAGCGTCAGCCGGCTGACCTCGAGGCCCGTGGTGCCCAGTCGCACGGTCTTCATGAAGCGCTCCCTTCCTCGATGCGGGCGCCGGCCAGTCGTACTACCAGGATGGCCGCAGCGATGCCGGCAATGAGCGCGATCCCCGGGGACACCCCGAAGCTGGTCGGGAGGATGCCGAGGACGATCGCGATTCCCGCCGCGCTCAGCGCGTAGGGAAGCTGTGTCTTGACGTGATCCAGGTGGTCGCAGGCCGAAGCCATGGAGCTGAGCACGGTCGTGTCGGAGATCGGGGAGCAGTGGTCTCCGAAGACCGCGCCCGCCAGCACCGCGCCGACGACGCCCATCAGGATGGGATCGGAAACGGCGACCGCCAGTCCGGCGTTTTGCGCGAGCGCGTGGGAGAGTGGGATCACGAGCGGCATGAGGACGGCCATGGTGGCCCAACTCGTTCCGGTGGCGAACGCCATCACCCCGGCGACCACGAAGGTGAGCGTGGGGAGCAGACTCGGGTTCAGGACGTTCTGGAGCACCTGGACGAGGTACTGCGCGGCGTGGAGTTCCGCGGTCACGTCGCCGATGCACCAGGCGAGCACCAGGATCACGATCGCGAGCACCATGGATCGGAGCCCGGCGATCCAGGCGCCGATCGCACTGCCGAGGCTGAGGATCCGGCGGGCCACCGCGAGCACGATCCCCGTCACGCAACCGGCGACCGACGCCCAGAGCAGGGCGATGTAGGAATCGGAGTTGGTCACGATCTCGCGGAGGCCGTAGGCCGTGACGCCTTCAGCGGCGAGCGCACGCGTGCCCGTCAGCCAGATCGCGATCCCGGCGGTGACCAGAACGGCCAGGACGGGGAACACGCCCCCCATCCAGAGACCGGAGTTGATCCGCTCCACCCCCGGGTCCTCGTCGAGCGACTCGGTGGCCGGCTCGGAGCCCGGCCGGAGCGGCTGATTGAGGCGTCGCGCCCGCTCCTCGGCGGCCCGCATCGGGCCGAAATCCCGGCCGAGGAAGCCGACCGCCAGCGCAAGCGCAAAAGAGAAGATGGGATAGAACCGGTACGGGATGGTGCGCAGGAACACCGAGTATCCGTCCTCCGGGTAGTCGATCAGTTCGAGGCCCTGGTCGATCAGGCCCACTTCGTAGCCGACCCAGGTGGAGACGATGACGGTGCTGGCCACCGAGGCCGCTCCGGTATCGGTCAGGAACGCCAGTTTCTCGCGAGAGACCCTCAGACCGTCGGTGATGGGCCGCATCAGGTTGCCGCGGATGATCACGTTCGCGTAGTCGTCGAAGAAAACGACCAGCGCGGTCACCATGGTGCTCACCTGGCCGCGCCGCGCGGTGCGGGCGAAGCTCGTGATGAGCTGGGCAAAACCCCGCGCCCCGCCACTCCTCGAGAGGATCCCGGCGAGGCCGCCGAACATCATGCTGAAGATGATGATGTGGGCGCGGTCGCTGTCGGTGACCGCACCGATGACGTAACGGCTCCCCACCTCGAAGAATCCCGCGAGCGGGTTGAAGTTGAGGAGCAGGGTGCTCCCGATCCAGACACCGGCTACGAGGGCGAGGACCACCTGACGGAAGAGGATCGCGAGCAGGATCGCGAGCATCGGTGGGGCGAGCGACCAGATACCCGGGATGGCCCGGGTTCCCGCGGCTCCCCGGGCGGCGCCGTCCGCCGCCGAGATCTCGAACCGCCCGCTGTCCTCGACCAGGACGCTCGAAAAGACGACGGCGCCGTCGCCCCGGTACGTCGATGAACCCGCCTGGTCCACACCGTCGAGACGCGGCGTGCCCCGATACCCCGGGAGCGGATCCCCGGATTCCGCCTGTGGAGTGACGACGACCTCGAACGGGACGCCGGTGAGCACCACCCGGGGCGTTTCGAGGGCGAATGAGGCGGGGTGTTCCGGCGCCTCAGCTCCGCCGGTCTGCCCCGCCACGGACCTCGGGAATGCTGCGACGACAACCGCCAGCGCAGCTGCGACGCCAGCGAATGCCGCGCGGCTTCGCCAGCGAGCGATGAAACTCATACGGACCGGATGGCGATTCTATGAAATCGAGCGTCCCGGCGACGACCTACTCTCCCACAGCGCTGCCGCTGCAGTACCATCGGCGCTGGAGGACTTTACTGCCGTGTTCGGAATGGGAACGGGTGTGGCCCCTCCGCTCGGGTCACCGGGACAAAAACGATCCGTTACAAATTGTGGAAGCGTCTAGCGGGACGTTCCGGAGTCGGAACGTCAAGGTGCTTTTGCTTGCAGTGGCTTCGGCGAATCAGTCCGCTCCGGTAACAGACAATTCCTGTCACCGGAGACTCGTGATACGCACGATGTGGTCAAGCCTCACGGCCGATTAGTACCCGTCAGCTGAGACGATTACTCGCCTTACACTCCGGGCCTATCAACCTGGTGGTCTTCCAGGGGCCTTCAGGGATCTGATGATCCGGGAGATCTCATCTTGGGTGGGGCTTCGCGCTTAGATGCTTTCAGCGCTTATCCCGTCCGAACGTGACTACCGAGCAATGCCCCGAGGCGGAACAACTCGTACATCAGAGGTTCGTCCAGCCCGGTCCTCTCGTACTAGGGCCAGCTCCCCTCAAATCTCCTGCGCCCACGACAGATGAGGACCGAACTGTCTCACGACGTTCTGAACCCAGCTCGCGTACCGCTTTAATGGGC
>VXWI01000123.1 GCA_009835985.1 Acidobacteriota bacterium
CGCCCGGGCCGCCACCGGTGATCGGCGTCCGGTTCCTTCTCGACCCGGAGATTGCCGGAGACATCCTGTTGGACGACGTGGGATTCCGGAGCGCCCCGGGGGGCGATCCGGACGGCGACGCCGCGCCCGGCCCCTCGTGACCGCCCGTTCCTTCGCCGCGGGACCGCTCGCGGCGGGGCTCGAGGGTCTGGTTGCCCAACTGAGCTCGGGCGAGGCGCCGGCGGCGCGGCGCCGCCCCCGCGTCACCGTCAGCTATGCCCAGAGTCTCGACGGTTCCATCGCCGCGCGGCCCGGGGAGCCGCTCCGGCTCAGCGGCTCGCGTTCGCTGGAACTCACGCACCGGCTGCGCGCCGGCCACGACGCGATCCTCGTGGGAATCGGCACGGTGCTGGCCGACGACCCGCGGCTCAACGTACGACTGGTCGCCGGAGACAGCCCCCTGCCGGTCATCCTTGACGGCCGGCTTCGGCTGCCGCCCTCCGCCCGGCTTCTCCGGAGCCGCGGAACTCTCGGGGCCGCTCCGCCGCCGCTCGTCGCGACCAGCTCGGAGGCGTCGCCGGAGCGGGCCGCGCGGCTTCGTGCCGCCGGAGTGACGGTGCTGAGGTTCCGGTCGCGGAGCGGCCCGGTGCCCCTTCGTTCGGTGATGCGCGCCCTGCACCGGCGCGGCGTGCAGCGGCTGCTCGTGGAAGGCGGTGGCCGGGTGCTCACCTCGATGTTCGCCGAGCGGCTCGCGGACTGGGTCGTGATCACGGTCGCACCGCGGCTCGTGGGCGGCGAGCCGGCCCTCGCCCGGGTGCCCGCGCCCGTGGACCTCACGGGACTCGGCTGGGCGCGTCTCGACGACGATCTCGTATTTGCCGGGCGCCCCCGGTTCGGCGCCCGGAGACACGTACCCGCCGCGGGCCGCGAGGCGTGACCGCAGTGCCATCCCCCGCGGAGCGGCTCTCCGTCTGGTTCGAGGGCCCGCGCCGGATCGCGGTGCGCCGCGGGCCGGTTCCGGAGCCGGGAGCCGGCGAGGCACGCGTGCGAACGAGCGTCTCGGCGATCAGCGCGGGGACCGAGCTCGCTGCCTGGCGCGGAGATCTCGATCCCGCGCTTCCACGGGACGAGACCCTGGGCGCGCATACGGGCGGCTCGTTCCGGTTCCCCTTTCCCTATGGCTACGCCTCGGTGGGCCGGCTAGAAACACTCGGACCCGACACCCCGGCCGGTGCGCCGGCGGTGGGGACCCGGGTGTTCGCCTTCGTACCCCACCAGAGCGTGTTCTGCGCGCCGGTGGACGACCTGCTCCCGGTCCCGGCGGGGGTCCCGGACGAGCGCGCGGCGCTCTTCCCCTATCTCGAGACGGCGGTGAATCTGCTCCTCGACGGGGCGCCGCGGATCGGGGAGCGGGTAGTGGTCGTGGGGCAGGGAGCGCTCGGGCTGGCCCTCACCGCGCTGCTCTCCCGGTACCCGCTCGGCGGGCTGATCGCCGTCGAACCGCGGCCCGAGCGCCGCCGCCGGTCGCTCGAGTTCGGGGCGCAGGCGGCGGTCACGCCGGAAGAGGCCCTGGAACGCGTGTCCCACGCGTTCCCCGGCGGCGCCGAGTTGGTCTTCGAGGTCTCCGGCAACCGGTCAGCGCTCGATGTGGCGATCCGGGCCGCGACCCGGGACGGACGCGTGATCGCGGGTTCGTGGCTGGCCGGGGGAAAGACGCCCCTCGAGCTGGGTGGCTGGTTCCACCGGGGGCGGATCCGGATTGTTTCGAGTCAGGTGAGCCACCTGCCTGCGCTGGAGCCTTCCTGGACCGTCGAGCGGCGCCGCCGGACCGCCTGGGACCTGCTCGGCAGCGTCCCCCTCGAGACCCTGGTGACCCTACGGGTCCCGCTCCCCGATGCCGGGAAGGCCTACGCCCGGCTCGACGCCGGAGAGGCGCTCGCCGCGCTGCTGGCCAGCAGCAGCTCGGGCTGATCCGGTTTCGGAGCGCTCCCCTCCTTCACTCGGGGCCCCGCCGTCGCCCGAGCCTCCCGGGTCCTTTCGATCCGCGCTCGTTCCGCTTCGGCCTGCTCCGCGAGCCAGAGGTAGATGGACTCCTGGGCGGCCCGCCGCGGCGTTCCCGGCGGAACCCTCCGGTTCCGTCCTGCCGAGTCGTGCATTCTGGCCTTGGAGTTGTCGGCCCACTGGAGATCGAGGTAGCGCCGCAGTTGATTCTTGATCCGCTCGTCGTACACCGGGAAAGCCACCTCGATGCGCCGGTCGAAGTTGCGCGGCATCCAGTCGGCGGACGTGCAGTAGTAGAGCGGATCTCCGCCGTTTCCGAAGACGAGGATCCGCGAGTGCTCGAGGTAGCGGTCCAGAATGGAGATCGCCTTGAAATCGGCCTTCGCGGGCAGGTTCTCGGTGGGGACCGAGAAGGTTCCCCGCACGATCAGGCGGATCCGGACCCCGGCTCCGGCCGCTTCTTCGAGAAGAGCGACGACGTCCGGATGGGTCAGGTGATTCAGCTTCACCTCGATGGACGCCGGCTCGCCTCGCCGGGCGCGCGCGATCTCCGCGTGGATGAACTGTTCCACCGTGGTCCGGAGAGTCCACGGCGAAACGACGAGATGCTCCATCTCGCGGGTCTCGTACGGCCGGCGAATGACCCGGAAGAGGCGGGCCATATCCCGGCAGATCCCCTCGTGGGTGGTCAGCAGGAAATGGTCGGCGTAGAGGCTCCCGGTGTCCTCGTTCAGGTTCCCGGTGCCGAGGAAGCCGTAGAGGGCGCGCTGGCCGCGCTCCCGCCGCTCGATCAGACCCATCTTGGCGTGGACCTTGAGTTCTTCCGGGCCGAAGACGACGCGGACTCCCTCGCGGGTGAGGACGTCGGTGAACTCGATGTTGGTGGTCTCGTCGAAGCGGGCCGTGAGCTCCACGACCGCGGTGACCTTCTTGCCGTTGCGCGCGGCGTTGACCAGGGCATTCACCACTCCGGAGTTGTTCGCGACCCGGTACATGGTCACCGAGATCCGGGTGACCTTGGGGTCGATGGCGGCTTCCCGGAGCAGATCGATCAGGTAGGAGAAGCGCTGGTAGGGCGTCTGGATCAGAATGTCCCGTCGCCGCATCGCCCGCATGACGGAACGCTCGCGATCGATGGCGGGCAGGTCCAGCGTCGGCCAGGGTTCGTAGCGAAGACCGCTCTTCAGCCGCGGAAAGTGGATGAAGTCCTTGAAGTTGTGATGCCGGCCGCCCGGGACCAGCACACCCCGGTCGCGGATCTGAAGACTCCGGCAGAGAGCCTCCAGCAGGTCGCCGGGCATGGACTGGTCGAAGACGAAGCGGACGAGCGAGGCGGTCAGGCGCCGCCGCACGCTCTTTTCCACCTTGCGCAGATAGCTGTCCTGCGGGCTGCCGCCGAGGTCGAGGCCCGAGTCCCGGGTGATCTTCAGGACATAGCCCTTGGCGCTTTCCACCTGGAAGATCGAGAAGATCTCGGGCAGCCGATACCGGATCACGTCCTCGAGCAGGATGACGTCGGTCCGGCCCGGCGCCGACGGCAAGCGGACGAACCGCCCTGCGGAGCGGGTGGGGATGTCCACGATGGCGTACATCGGGCGGCGCCGGGCCGAGCGCAGCACCCGGACGCCCAGGTAGATATCCCGTTCATCGAGGTTGAGCGTCTGTCCGCTCCGTTCCAGCATGATCGGGGTCAGGTGCGGGCGCACCTTGCGGACGAAGTAGTCCTGGACGTACTCCCCCTGCTCGGGACTCAGGTCGGCCTCGGTGATGATGCGGATACCGCGCTGCTCGAGTTCGCGCAGGAGGGCGTCGTAGGTCTTGAGGAAGAGGGATTGATCGCGAAGGATCTGGCGCTGGATGTCGGAGAGGAGGGCCGACGGATCCCAGTCGAAGAACCGCCGTCGGTCTGGACTGATCTTCTGGATCCGCTGCAGCGCCGCTACCCGGACCCGGTAGTACTCGTCCTGGTTGCTCGAGAAGATGCCGAGGAAGCGGAGCCGCTCGACCAGTGGAACGCTCTCGTCCCGCGCTTCCTGGAGAACCCGTGCGTTGAACGCCAGTTGCGAGAGCTCGCGCGGAATGACCGCGGTGGGACGGTGGCGATCGTTCGAGGCCATGAAACGGACGGTTTTCCGGGAAAATACCGGGCTCGGAGAAGACTACGACATGGCAACCGCGAGGTGGGCGCTGATCACCGGCGCCTCGACCGGCATCGGGCGCGAACTGGCGTCGCTCGCCGCGGCCGACGGACGCGACGTGGTGCTCGTTGCCCGAAACGCAGGACGCTTGGAGCAGGCCGCGGAGGAAATCCGCGCCTCCTCCGGAGTGCGCGCGGTGACGCTGCCGATGGACCTCGTGGAGCCGGGAGCCCCGGAGCGTCTCCACGCCGCGACCGGCGAGCGCGGCATGGAGGTGGACTTCCTCGTCAACAACGCGGGGTTCGGAATGAGCCGGCGTTTCGCGGACGTCCCGCTCGCGGTCCAGCGTTCGATGATCGGACTCAATCTGTCGGCGCTTGCCGAACTCTGTCACCTCTACCTCCCCGGGATGCTGGAGCGGGGCCGGGGCCGGATCCTGAACGTCGGCTCCGGGGCCGGGTACGTCCCGGGCCTCGGTTTCACGACCTACGCCTCCACCAAGGCCTTCGTCCTCCATCTCACGGAGGGGCTCGCCGGCGAACTCGCGGGCACGGGGGTGACGGTGAGCGTGCTCTGTCCCGGCCCGGTGAACACTCCTTTCCTGGGAACGGCGGGCATCGCGGGCTTCTCCGGGATCCGCCGGCTCGCGCTCGCCGATCCGGGACCGGTGGCCCGGGCAGGCTACCGGGGGGCCCTCAAGGGCAAGGTGGTCATCAACCCCGGCTTCTTCCCGCGGCTGGTCCCGTTCGTGCCGCGCCTCCTGCCACGGTTCGCAGTGCGCTGGCTCGGGAAGCAGGTGGGCCGCCAGATGGCCCGGAGGACAGGGTGAGCGGCACGCTGCCGGCGCACCGGCATCTCGACGCGCTCGGAGTCCCGTGGGAGCGGCGGACCTTCCCGGCATCGACACCGAAGGGCGCCGCTTCGGTGGCGCACGCGCTCGGCTACCGCGAGAGCCAGATGGTGAAGACGCTGATTTTCCAGTCGGGAACGGGTGAGCGGGCGTTGATCGCGGTGGGTGGCGACAAGAACGTCATCTCCGGAAAACTGAAGAAGGCGATGGGCAACCGGAACATTCGCCTCGCAAGTCCGGAAGCGGTGATCGAGTTCACCGGCTACCGGATCGGCTCGATCCCGCCGTTTTCCTGGCAGCAGGAAGGCACCCGGACGTTCATCGACGAAGACCTGATGGAGGAGCCCGTCCTCGGCGTCGGCGCCGGTGTCTGGGGGGAAGAGATCCTCATCACCCCCGCCAACCTGGTCCGCGCCGCAAACGGCATCGTCGTCAACCTGACCCGCCGCGACTAGAGGACACCGCCGGCTTGGAGCGCCGGCCTCCGGCCGGCATCGCGGCCGCGGGCCGCGAAACGCACGGACTCGTCGGCCGTGATCGGCAAGACCCAACCGCGTGCGGCGCAACCTGTCCACCGCCGCCTGCTAATTTCCCGGCCATGAGCGTCCGGAAGGGCCGGCTGGTCGCGCTTGCGCTTCTGCTTCCCCTCGTCGGCGCGTCCTGGGTTCCCGCCGCCCAGGAGGACAGCACGCTGGAGGACGCCTACACGGTCTGGCTCTGCCCCATGCACCGGGACCACCAGTCGCACGGGGAAGGAAACTGCCCGGTGTGCGGGATGGCGCTCGTCCGCCGGACCCTGGTGACCCGTTACGTCTGTCTGGGCGAGGAGGACGGCGTGATCGAGGATGAACCCGGCATCTGTCCCGACACCGGAGAGCCCCTCGTTCCGGCGACCCGGGAGGTGGTCTGGTACTGCCCCTCCGACCCTGATCGCATGTTCGTGGAACCCGGGGTCTGCGACACCGACATCGCCCGCGCGATGACGACCCGGGTTTCCGCCCACGGCGACCACAACCCGCGCCACGGCGGGATCCTGTTCATGGCGCCGGACGGGGTGCACCACCTCGAGGGCGCGCTGGAAGACGGGGCCTTCCGCCTCTATTTCTACGACTCCTTCACCCGGCCGATCGAGCCGGAACCGTTCGGCGCGCGGGTGGTGCCGGCGGACGAGCGCGGAGCGCCGCTCGGCAATCCCGTGGCGCTTGCGACGGTCGCCGGCGCCCTTGAAACGCCGGTCGAGGCCGCGGCGGGAGAACGGGCGGCCTTCACGGCTTTCGTGAGGTTCCCCGACCGCGACGACGAAGACCGTTTCGACTTCATCTTCCTTTCAGATGCCGAAAAGGCCGCCCTCATGGCCGAGGCCGCGTCCACCGCGTTGCCCGAGTTGCGGGTCCCCGACACCGCGCAGGCGATCCTGGACGCCATTCGCGCCCGCGACCGGCGGGTCCAGACGCTGATCGACCAGGGCCGCTGGGCCGATCTCTTCATTCCGGCGCTGGAAGCCAAGGATCTGGCGCTGGCCTACGGCGAAGCGGCCTCGGATCGTCCCTGGGTGGCGCTCAAGCGGATCGTGCGGGGCGCCTGGCTGCTCGACATGTACGGAGACCTGGGCGACCGGGTCCGCGTCGGCGAGGCCTACGAGATCTTCGCGGAGGGGATGCGGGGACTTCCGGAGCGGGCGCCGGAATAGGGGCAATCGAATGAAGCGACCCGGAAGCGTCGCCGCGGTGTTCACCGGCCTCGCTGCCGGGGTGGCCGCGATCCTGGTCGCGGTCCCCGGTTGGTTCGGCGCCGCGAACGCCCACGAACCGGAGCTCTCCCGCTACGGCTACTGGCGCGACATCCGTCCTCTCCTCGAGCGGCACTGCGCCTCCTGCCACTCGGGGACCGGCCCCGCACCCGTCAACCTGATGCGCTATCTGGACGCACTGCCGTGGGCGAACTCCATCGCCCGGCAGGTCCTCCAGCGCCAGATGCCCCCCTGGTTGCCCGACGACGGCACCGGCGTTTTTGCCCACGCCCGGACGCTCGACGATCGCGAGACCGACATGCTCGTCGACTGGGCGATCGGGCTGGCGCCCGAGGGACCGGCGCCGGCAGAGGAACCGGAGCTTCCGGGCGCCGAGGCCGATCTGCCCCCGAGCCGGCTCACGCTGGCCGAGCCGGTCGTCATTGGCGAGATGGAATCCGTGGCGGCCGTCTGCCAGCCGCTGGTCCGGGGTGAGGGAGTGGGGTCGGCGGCGGCCGGTTTCGCGCTGCTGCCCGGCGAGGCGGTCTCGATCCTGCGCCGGGCCGTTCTTTACGCTGGCGACGACTGCGCGAGCGGAGCGCCGCTCTTCACCTGGGTGGTGGGGCAGGGGCCCCGGATGCGTCCGGAGGGACTCCTCGACCGCCTTCCGGAGGACACGGGTCTCTTCCTGCATCTGTCCTACCGCAAGGGGTTCGACACCGAGGGGCTGGAGTTCGAGGACGAGCCCCAGGTGGTGGTCTTCCCGCCCCTTCCGGACCGGACCCGCGCGGTCGAAATGCTGGCGGTCGAGCCAGGGACCACGCCGGTGGGCCCGGCGACCCTTCTCTCCGTCCTGCCGCCCGAAGGGCTCGACCCGGGCCCGGACGGATTCGCGGTGGAGACCGTGGGGAACGACGGGGCAGTGACGCCGCTGCTCATCATCCGCCGCTTCGATGCCGACTGGGCGGAGAAGTTCGCCTTCCGCGAGCCGGTGCAGCTGGCCGCAGGCGCCGCCATCCGGGTCTCCCATCCCGGAGCGATCCTGGATCTGGTTCGCGCGCCGGTACCGGGACCCGACGAGGACCCGTAGCCGGGGCGGAGCCCATTTCGCCGCCATGAGCGCGCTCCCCGGACCGGAGCCGCCGTCGCGCGGCTTCTCACTGTTCGTTTCCGCCGACGAGGGCTATCAGCTGGTCCGGGAGATCTCGGAAGCGAGCGGTGGCCGCTTGCTGGAAGTGAACGACGATGATGATCTCGCGGGGGCCTGTGGGGAAGTGCTGGCGGAACTACGGACGCGTTACGTCCTGTCCTTCACCCCGAATCCCGAAATCGAGGGGTTTGTGCCCATCGATGTCCGCGTGAAACGGAGGGGAGTGGACGTCCGGGCCCGTCCCGGCTACGTGGCGCGGCCGTAGGGGCAGGAGGACAAGGGACCGCCAGCCAGTCCAAGTGGCGCCGCCGCTTGGAGCGCCGGCCTCCGGCCGGCATCGCGCGGGAGCGCGAAACCAGCGCGCGTGATCCTGCACCATGCGAATTGGCGTGTGGTACTCGGAACGCACGGTCGTCCTGTGTGCCTTACATATTGCATGTAGCAATGCAAATCACTATAGTCAAGGCAGAGCGAGAATCACATGCTTGAATCCACGATCACGTCCCGGGGACAGACCACTGTGCCGAAGGCCGTACGCGAAGCCTTGGCACTGAAGGCTGGGGATCGGGTCCGTTACACCATCGAGGGCTCTGCCGTGCGAATCCGCCCGCTCCGGCCGATTTCAAGACTGCGCGGCATCGTGCAGCACCAGGGGCCCCGTCTGTCCCTTGAGGATATGGACCGGGCCATCGCCGAGGGCGCCTCAGAGTCTTGATCGCCCTCGACACGAACGTCCTCGTCCGATTCCTCACTGGCGACGATCCTGATCAACTGGCGGACGCGAGTGCCCTCCTCGATCGCTTGACTCCCGCTGCGCCGGGTTTCATTGCGCGGGAGGTGGCGGTCGAACTCGTGTGGGTGTTGCATCGCGGGTATCGACTACCGCGGCGACGCGTAGCGGCGATCCTCACGGAGTTGCTCGAAACCCGTGGGTTGCTGTTTGAGAATGCCGCTGACGTAGCCCGAGCAGCCGCCGAGTATGGACGGGGCGGACCGGAGTTCGCCGACCGGATGATCCTCGCTGCGGCTCGGCGGATGGAGGCCGTCCCGCTCTATACGTTCGACGGCGGGCTCTCCCGGGTCCGGGACGTTGCCGCGGTTCCGCGGAGCGGTCCCGGAGAGTAGAGGGCGGGGACCTCCCGCTCGCCGTACACGAAACGGGGGCGGCGCAGGTGCGCCGCCCCCATGTTGAAGTTCGGTTGAACTACTGCTGCATGTCGGTGGTTGCCGTGGCGTGGCTGCGGACCTCCTCGAGGTACGGAACGTCGCTGTCCGCCTCGGTGAGGAAGGTCTGGAGCGTCGCGTAGGCGCGGTTCGCCGCATCCTTGTCGCCGAGCGCGGCCGCCGCGCGAGCGAGTCCGAGCAGGGACGCCGTCCGGTTCGGGGTCCGGGTGAGGCTGGTCTCGAACTGGGCGCGGGCCTTCTCCGCCTTGCCGGCGGCGAGCAGGAGTTCGCCGTAGAGCTCGTGGGACGGCTTCATCGGATAGGTGGGACCTGACGGCGGATCCTGGGTCTCCTCGATCTTGGTGGCCGCCTTCGCGTGCTTCAGCGCACCCTCGGTGTCACCGGCAATCTGGGCGGCCAGCGCCTCGACCTCGTGCTGCTGGATGCGCACGGAGTCGGCCTGGTACGCCTCCCCGTCCGCGGCGCGCTTGTCGGCGAGCGCCCGGAGCTGCTCGGCGGCGGCGGTGGCCCCGGCCTCGTCCTTCTCGGCGAACGCCTTCATGCCGGCCGCGAGGAGCAGGTTCGCGGTGGAGTTGTAGCGGCTCGTGTCCACGTCGCCCTTCGGCAGCGAGATGGCGCCGTAGCGGCCGGTCTCGATCGCGTGGCGGGCCACCATGGAGGCGGAGATCCGGCGCAGCCGGTTGTCGTCCGTTTCAGCAGCAGCACCCTTCACGATGTCGATCGCGTCGAGGACGTCGCCGTAGACGCCGCGCTGGAGGTCCGCATAGGCCTTCCACTCGAGGCTGTGGTAGTCCCGCTTGGTGATCGACAGGTTCTTCCGCTCCACCCACTTGGCGGAGGCGTTGTAGGCCACGTCGTTCGAAGCCGAGACCCGGTTCCACATGCCGTGCTGCACGAAGATGTGGGAAGGCATGTGCTGCGCGTGATGCGCCTCGGGCGCGATCTCGGCGTAACGGTTCGCCGCCTCGAGGGCGAGGGGCGCGTGCTCGGGATCGTCGAAGGAGTGGATCACGTAGTGGGCGGCGCCCGGATGGTTGGGCTCGCGCTGGAAGAGGTCGGTGACGATCGCCCCGGCCTTCATCTGCCGGTGGAAGCCGGGCTCGCCGCGGCGCACGAGGCCGAGGTAGGAAAGGGCGTAGAACGCCTGGGCCTCGTTGTCTTCGGGATGGGCCTCGGCGAGGCGCCGCATGGCCTGGTGGTAAAGCTCGTCGCGTTCGTACTTGTCACCGGGGCCGTAGAGGACCTCCACAGTGTCCATGTAGAGGCGCTCGCGCTCGGTCGGGGTCTTCTTCCGGCGTTCGGCGCGGGTGTCCCCGAAGCGCTTCAGCACGTCCCGCGCGGCGCTGATGTCCTGCTCCGACCACAGCGGATGGTTGTGGCTGACCGCCTCGCCCCAGTAGGCGAGCGCGAAGTCGGGGTCGATCTCCTGGGCGTTCTTGAAGGCTTCGCCGGCTTCCTCGTACCAGAAGCTGTGGAGCGCCGCGACACCCCGCTGGAAGGCCGCCTGCGCCGCCTCCGAGCCGGAGTTCGGGAAATGCACGGTGCCGAGATCGGACTCCTCCTCGGCGACGGCAGGCGCCGCGATGAGTGCAAGGGCGGCGACGGCCAGAATGATTTTCTTGAACATGAAACCCTCCATCGGGGAGGCGCAATCTGCGCTCGGAAAGGGCGATTTTAGCCGAGCGGCCACGGCTGGCGCGAACGCTTTGGGGCGCGCAGCACCGCGCGTGCCGGTCTGAACACCGGGGCTCCCGGCGTAACATTCCGGGAACGGCCTGGGAGTTCCGGGAGTTTTCTTGAGCGATGC
>VXWI01000075.1 GCA_009835985.1 Acidobacteriota bacterium
GCGGTTTCGCGGCCCTCTCGGGCCGCGATGCCGGCCGGAGGCCGGCGCTCCGAGCCGCAGTGAGGGTAGGTGGGGAGCACGACGTGCGCGGTGCGGGGCGCCGCGCGTGCCGGTCTGAAGGCCGCTACCGCGAGAACCAGCCGGAGGTGCCAACCGGGCGCGCTATTTCGTGCTGACGACCTCGTCGAGGGGGAGGCGCTGGATGTCGGGCACGCGGGCGCCGGGCTTGGGGTAGCCGGCCACCAGGAGGAGGAACGGCACTTCGTTCGCCGGGCGGTCCAGCAGCTCGTTCAGGAATCCCATCGGGCTCGGCGTGTGGGTGAGGGTGGCGAGCCCGGCGTGATGGAGCGCCGCGATCAGGAACCCGGCGGCGATTCCCACTGATTCGGAGTGGTAGTAGTTCCGGACCCGCTTCCCGTCGGCGCCGACGATGTACCGCTGCATGAAGATGGCGATCAGCACCGGCGCCTCGACGAGGAACGGCTTGTTGGTGTCAGTCCCCAGAGGTGCGAGGGCGGCGAGCCATTCCGGGGGCGCCTTGCCGCCGTAGAACTCCCGCTCCTCGGCCTCCGCCGCCTCGCGGAGCCGCGCCCGGATCGCGGCGTCCCGCACCACCACGAAACGCCAGGGCTGGAGGTTCGCCCCGCTCGGGGCCGACGCCGCGGCGCGGAGCGCCGCCTCGATCACCCGCTCGGGCACGGGACGGGAGTCGAAATCCCGGACCGTCCGGCGCCGGACCATGTGCTCCGCGAACCGCCGGGCCCGTTCGACCATCTCCTCCGGACCGAACCCCGGGGAGTCGAGCTCTACGGCGCTCCAGGGGTTGTCCGGCACGCCGGCCTCAACGAGTCGCGCAGATGTGGCGGACGATGGCTTCCCCGTGGAAGCGGCCGTTCTCGATGAAGACCATGTGGGTGCGGCGGCCGGCCACCACCCCGCCGGCAAGGTAGAGCCCGGGCACCTCGGTGGCGAAGGTCTCCGGATCGGTGACCGGCCGCCCGTCGGCTCCCTCGCTCCGGACCCCGAGCGACTCCAGGAACCGGTAGGGCGGCCGGTAGCCGAGGAGCGCCAGCACGAAGTCGTTCGGGACCTCGTGCCGCGCGCCGCTCGAGTCCCGCAGGGTCAGGGAGTCCATCCGGATCTCCTCGACCACCGAACCGAGCCAGCCGGTGATCTCGCGCCGCGCCAGGCGGTTCTCGATGTCGGGCCGCACCCAGTACTTCAGGTGCGAGGAGAGCGTCTCGCCCCGGTGGATGAGCGTGACCTCGACGCCCGCCCGGAAGAGCTCCAGCGCCGCCTCGGCCGCGGAGTTGCCGCCCCCGATGACTGCAACCTTCGACCCGAAGTAGGGATGCGTCTCCACGTAACGGTAGGAGACCTTGTCGAGCTCCGCCCCCGGGACGTCGAGCCGGTTCGGGTTTTCGTAGTAGCCGATCGCCAGGACCACGTTCCGGGCCCGCACCGGACCCGGGTCGGGGATCCCCTCCCGCTCGCTCTTCAGGTGGAGGGTGAAGTCGTCCGAATTCCGCTCGACCCCGGCGACCCGCGTGAAGAGCCGCGGATGCAGGTCGTAGCGCTGGGCCACCTTCCGGTAGTAGACGAGCGCCTCGTAGCGCGACGGTTTCTCGCGATGGCAGACGAGCGGCATTCCCCCGATCTCGAGCAGTTCCGGCGTGGTGAAGAAGATCATGTTCACCGGGAAGCGGCGGATGGAGTCCACGAGCCCGCCCTTCTCGATGACCTGGTACGACAGCCCCACCCGCTGGCACTCGATCGCCGTCGCGAGTCCCGACGGCCCTCCCCCGACGATCGCCACGTCGAGGACGCCGCCGGTGCTCATTCGATCGGCTCCACGCGGGCGCGGAGGATCTCCACGCGTTCGAAGGGCGCCTCGTCCTCGCCGGCCGGCAGGGCCTCGATCGTCTCCACGACGTCGTAACCCGAAACGATCCGTCCGAACACCGAGTACTCGCCGTCGAGTTCCGAAGCCTGTCCGGTCACGATGAAGAAGGAGGTCATGGCGCTGTGGAGCGCCGCCAGCCGCGCCATCGAGACGATGCCGGGTTCGTGGGGAATGTCGCTGAACTCCGGCGCCAGGTTCGTGATGTGCTTCTCGATGCTCTCGGGCACCGGAGGGTCGCGGGTCTCCATCCAGCCGGTCTGGACGACGAAGCCGGGGACCACCCGGTGGAACGCGGTGCCGTCGTAGGCCCCGAGCGCGGAAAGGCGCAGGAAGTTCCGGACGTGGTTGGGCGCGGTCTCCGGGAGCATCTCGATCCCGATCTCCCCGTGCGGGGTCTCCAGGACGACCCGGAAGTTGGCGAGTTCCGCGTCACTCTCCTCGGAGAACGGAGGCGGCAACTCCGCCGGGCGGTCGCGGACGGTGGCGCGGAGCACCTCCACCCGCTCGAGCGGCATCCCGCGCTCGTTCGCCGGGAGCTCGGAGATCGCGGTGACTTCGTGGATCCCCTCGACCACCCGGGCGAACACCGTGTACGCGCCGTCGAGCGACGGCTGATCGGTCACTACCAGAAAGAACTGGGAGCCGGCGCTGTCCGGCCGTCCGGGGACCTGGACCGCGGACACGGCGCCCCGGACGTGGCGCTCGTCGTTCGGTTCGCGGGCCAGCCGCAAGAGACCCCCGGTCCCGTAGGCCTCGGTTGCTTCCGGGTCGCGCGACAACGGATCCCCGCCCTGAACGATTCCGCGCGCGATGACCCGGTGGAACGCGGTGCCGTCGTAGTTGCCCTCCTCGGCCTGCAGCAGGAAGAAGGCGGCGTGGTTCGGGGCCTTCTCGGGCAGGACCTCGATGACGAAGCTCCCGTGGGTGGTCTCGAAGACCACCTGCTTGCCCATCATGTCCTCGACAGGGCGGTCGGCGGTGAAGAGGTCCTCGGGCTGCGCGGCCGCTCCGCACGCCAGGCCAAGGCCCAGAACGAGGACGGCAGCCGTCCCGCGGAACGGGAGACTTCGAGGGTTCACGCGCCGGACTGTCCGCAGGAAATGAAAGGCTGGGCAGTATATTCCCGGCCCTTCGTGCCTGATCCGACGTCTCTTGCAGCTTCCAGCGGGCCGGCTGCCGCCGAAATGGCCCGCGACATTGCGGTCCCCGTCAAGACGCGGACCCTCGGGAACGGACTCCGGGTGCTCCTCCACGAGGACCGCCGCCTTCCGGTCGTCCATGTGGCGCTCTGGTACCACGTGGGTTCCAAGAACGAGCAGCCCTGGCGCACCGGTTTCGCCCACCTCTTCGAGCACCTCATGTTCGAGGGCTCGCGCCACAACAACAGCCACTTCATCCGGCTGATGGAGCGGGCGGGCGCCAGCCTTTCCGCGGGCGGGGTGAACGGGACCACGAGCCACGACCGGACGAACTACTACGAGACCGTGCCGCGGGAGGCGCTCGGCCTCGCGCTCTGGGCCGAGTCGGACCGGATGGCGTACCTCCTCGACGTGCTCGACCAGACGAAGCTGGACACCCAGCGGGAGGTGGTGAAGAACGAGCGTTTCCAGCGCATGGACAACGTCCCCTACGGGACGGCGTGGGAAAAGATGTTCCACGCGCTGTTCCCGCCCGGACACCCCTATTCGTGGGACGTGATCGGGGACATGGCGCACCTCGCCGCCGCCGATCTTTCCGACGTGCACGGTTTCTTCCGCACCTGGTACGCGCCGAACAACGCGGTCCTGGTGGTCGCCGGCGACTACGACGAGCGGCGCGCCATGGAACTCGTGCGCCGCTACTTCGGGCCCATCCCGCCCGGGAGGGTCCCCGGCCGTCCGTCGTTCCCGCCGGAGGCGCGGACCTCCCATCGCCGCATCGTGGTCCCGGAGGCGGTGCCGCACGCGCGCCTCTACTGCGGCTGGTCCACGGTCCCGTTCTTCCACGAGGACGAACCGGCCCTCGACATGCTGTCGGAGATCCTTTCCGACGGACTGAACTCGCGGCTCTATCGCCGCATGGTCTACGAGGACCGGACGGCTTCCGACGTCAGCGCCTTTCACTATTCACTCGAATCGAGCGGCCTCACCGGGGTGGTGGCGACGGCCCGGCCGCAGGTACCCCTCTCCCGGTTGCGCGCGCAGATGGACGAGGAGCTCACCCGGATGGCGGACGCGGGACCGACGGCAGAGGAGTTGCAGCGGGTAAAGGCGGCGACCCAGGTTGCCTTCGTCGGTGCGCTCGAGCGGCTCGGGACCAAGGCCGACCTGCTCGCACGCTACGCGACCTTCGCCGGAGACCCCCGGAAGCTGTCGGAGCACTGGGTCCGCTACCGGGAGGTGACCGGGGACGACGTGCAGCGGGCGGCGCGGAAGTACCTGCTCGCCCCCCGCGTCGAACTGCTCTACGGGGATTCCGAGGCCGAGGGAGGACCGCCGGTCGGCCAGGCGTCCGTCGGCCCCGGCGACTGGCAGGCGCCCGCCGCCTCGCCGGCGCCCGAGAATCCGCGGCTTTCCCCCGAACCGGACCGGTCCCGGATGCCGCGGCGCGGCCGGCGGGGACACTTCGAACCCCCATTGCCCGAGACCCGCGAGCTCGGAAACGGGGTGCGGCTGTCCGTGCTCCCCCGCCGCGACCTCCCCAAGATCGTCGGCACCATCATGATGACGGGCGGCAAGCAGGAGGAGCCGCGCGAGCTGGCGGGGCTCGCCAGCGTCACCGCGGAGATGCTGAACCGCGGGACGAAACACCGGACCGCCCGCGAGTTCGAGGCCGAGGCCGACCGGATCGGCGCGGACATCGGGGCGCAGGCCGGCACGGAGTTCTCTTCGGTCTCCTTCTCAAGCCTCTCCGAGCACCTCCGCCCCACCCTCGAACTCACGGCCGACCTCCTGCTGAATCCGGCGTTCCCGGACGCGGAGCTCGAACGGATCGTTCCCATCCGGCTCGACGCGCTGAAGGAGTCCCGCGCCGAGCCGACCTCGGTGCTGCGCCGGATCGTCCGCCGGACGGCGTACTCCGACCGGCATCCCTACGGCTGGCGCGGGGACGAAGAAACACTCCCCGGCATTACGACGTCCCATCTCGCGGACTTTCACCGGGCGCATTTCCGGCCCGACGGTTGCCGGATGGTCCTGTGCGGCGATCTGGACCCCGACCGGGCGGTGGAGGTCATGGAGGAGTTCTTCGGCGCCTGGGAAGCGGGGCGTTCGGTCGAGCGCAAGCCGCCGGCCGATCCGCCGCCGGCAGAGACCGGGGTGCTGCTCCACCCGACCGGCAAGGAGAGCCCCCAGGCGGTCGTCGCCTGGCGGAAGCAGGGGCCGGCGCGCGACTCCGACGATCGCCTCGCCCTCCGCCTGGCGTTCCAGATCCTGGGCGGCGGGTTCTCCAGCCGGCTCAACCTGAACCTCCGCGAGCGCATGGGGGCCACCTACGGGGCCTTCGCGGCCGTGCGGCAACTCCCGCGCCGGTCGATCCTCTCGGCCTCCGCCTCGCTGAACATGGATCAGGCGGCGCCCGCGATCCGCGAACTCCTGTCCGAGGTGGACGGGCTGGCGTCGGGAAAGCGTCCGGTCCGGCTGCGGGAACTCCGGGAGGCGAAGCTCGCCCTCACCCGGACCCACGCGCAACGCTTCGAGACCCTCTCCGGGGTCGGCGCGGTGATCACCGCCGTCCTCCAGCGGGGCGGCCCGCTATCGGACATCCAGGACTATCCGGACCGGATCGAGGCGGTGACCCGCGACCAGGTCGCGGACGCCGCAGCCCGTCATCTCGGCAGCGACGGCAGCGCCCTTGTGGCGGTCGGCGACGAGAACCGGCTCGCGCCGGCGCTCGAAGGCCTCGGCCCGGTACGCCGGGTGGACGCGGAAGGCGCGCCGCTCTGACCTGCGGGCCGGGACACGGAGGCCCAGGGTGGCCGGGACCGGCTTGGAGCCCCCACCGGGAGAACTGGGCCGGCTTCAGCCGGCACAGCCCGCCGGGCATGAAAAAGGTGCGAACGGCTCAAGCTCGGAGCGCCGGCCTCTGGCCGGCATCGCGCGGGAGCGCGAAACCCGGGCTGATGGGGCTCCTCCTCCATGAAGGTGGGACCCATACGCCGCTCGTTTCGGGCGGCGCGCAGCCGTCCCTGGTTCTCGCCATGGGAACCGGCTGAGGCGTGCGTTTCGCGGCCTGCGGCCGCGATGCCGGCCAGAGGCCGGCGCTCCGAGGCGACGCCGTTGCTACGGCGGGCTTACCGGTCAGACTGCGACGATTCGGCTGCCCCGGCCCTCAGTACCCGAGCGCCATCGCTCCCGGCCGGCGCGGGTCGCCGTAGCCGTAGAACAGCCCGTCGGTGAACATCACCGTCTGCAGGCTCCCCATCCCGGGGCTGAACTGCACGTCGTGGCCGCGGGCCCGCAGCGCGCGGATCACGTCGGGGCTGAAGCCGCTCTCCACCTCCAGCCGGTCCGGGAACCACTGGTGGTGCATCCGGGGCCGCGCGGTGGCGTCGGCGATGTTCATGCCGTGCTCGAGCACGTTCACCAGCAGCTGCAGGTTCGTGGTGATGATGCGGCTGCCGCCCGGGCTTCCGGTGAGCAGGAACGGCCGGCCCTCCCGCAGCACGATGATCGGCGTCATCGAACTGACCGGGCGCCGGCCCGCCGCGATCTGGTTGTCCGCGCTTCCCATCAGCCCGAAGGCGTCGGGGATATCGGGCCTCAGCGTGAAGTTGCCGAGGTTGTTGTTCATGAGGATGCCGGTGCCGTCGATCACGACCCCCGAGCCGTAGGAGAACATCAGCGTGTAGGTGTTGACGAGCGCGTTGCCCTCGCTGTCGAGGACCGAGTAGTGGGTGGTCTCCGGGCTCTCGTAGGGCGCCAGGTTGCCGGGAGCGACCTCCGCTGACGGCCGGGCGCGGCTGAGGGAGATGCCCTTCGCGAGTTCCGCCGCGTAGTCCTTGCTGGTGAGCGCGGCGACCGGGAGATCGAGGTGGTCCGGGTCGCCCAGGTACTTGCTCCGGTCGGCGTAGGCGAGCCGCATCGCCTCGGCCATGACGTGCATGGCGTCCGCGCTGCCGTAGCCCATCTCCTTCAGCGGGAAGTTCTCGAAGATGTTCAGCATCTGGACGATGTGCATCCCGCCCGAGCTGGGCGCCGACATGGCCGCGATGTCGTAGCCCCGGAAGGTGCCGCGCACCGGCTCGCGCTCCACGACGCGGTAGCCCGCCAGGTCTTCCATCGTGATCAGGCCGTTGTGCTTCGCCATGTCGTCGGCGATGCGGCGCGCGATCTCGCCCCGGTAGAAGGCGTCGGAGCCGCCCTCGGCGATCTGCTCCAGCGTCCAGGCCAGATCCGGCTGCCGCCAGACGTCGCCGACCTCGTAGTTCGAGCCGTCGGGCTTGTAGAACTTGGCCCGCGAGGCGGGGTTGGCGCTGAGCCGCTCCTTGCTGCGGGCGAGGTTCACGGCCAAGTCCTCCCACACGACCACGCCGTCGCGCGCCAGCTCGATGGCCGGCGCGGCCACTTCCCGCCAACTCATCGTGCCGTAGTTCTGCAGCAGGTGATCGAAGCCGGCCACCGACGCGGGAGTCGCCGACGACTTGTGGCTGAAGCGGTACTCGTCCTCGTCGACCTCGCCGTCCTCCCCGAAGAACATGTCGGCGTACGCGGCCGCGGGAGCGGTTTCGCGGAAGTCCACCACGACCGTGCGGTTCTCCTCGGCCAGGTGCACCAGGATGAAGCCGCCGCCCCCCACGTTGCCCGCGCGCGGCAGGGTCACCGCGAGCGCCAGTCCCACGGCCACCCCCGCGTCGATGGCATTGCCGCCCTGGCGCAGGATGTCCACGCCGATCCGGGTGGCCAGGAAGTTCTGGCTGGCCACCATCCCGTTCCGCCCCACGACCGGGTGGTGGATGGCGTTGTAGGTGTTGATCGGGGCCTGGGCCGGCGCGGCCTGGGCGAGGGCTCCCGGGGGAACCGCGAGGATTCCCAGGGCGAGGGTCGCGGCCAAGGCGGCCGGAACCACGGTCCGTGCGATGCGTCTGCTCATCTGTCTGCTAACCCTTCGACCTGCGGGTCGACTCCGGCGCCCGGCGAAACGTCGCTCAGTGGCGCTCCTTGCCGAACAGGCTGCGGGCCTGATCGGGATCCGGAACGGACAGCGGGTATTCGCCGGAGAAGCACGCGGTGCAGTAGCGGTCCCGCTCCTCCTCGACCGAGTCCCGGAGGGATTCGAGCGGCAGGTAGGCGAGGCTGTCCGCGTTGAGGTACTGCCGGATCTCCTCCACGCTCTGCTGGGCGGCGATCAACTCAGACCGCAACGGGGTGTCGATCCCGTAGTGGCAGGGGCCGGTGGTCGGGGGTGAGGACACCCGGAAGTGCACTTCGGTGGCGCCGGCGTTCCGCGCCATCTGGACCAGCTTGCGGCTGGTGGTGCCCCGCACGATGGAGTCGTCGATGAGGATGACCCGGCGTCCCCTGAGCACGGCGTGCACGGGATTCAGCTTCACGCGCACCCCGAAGTTCCGGATGGACTGCCGCGGCTCGATGAACGTCCGCCCCACGTAGTGGTTGCGGATGAGCCCCATCTCGAGGGGGATCCCGGTGGCCTGGGCGTAGCCGATGGCGGCGATCAGCCCGGAGTCCGGGACCGGCACCACCACGTCGGCGTCCACGCCGGTGTGCTTCGCCAGGCTCTCCCCCAGCTTGATCCGGGTCTTGTAGACGTCCCGGCCGAAGACGCGGCTGTCGGGCCGCGCGAAGTAGACGTGCTCGAAGATGCACTGGGAGACCGGCGCCTCGTCGAAGACCTTCAGCGAGTGGACGCCGTCGCCGTCGATCCGGATCATCTCGCCCGCCTCGATGTCGCGGACGTACTCGCCGTCGAGCAGGTCGAGCGCGCAGGTCTCCGAGCAGACCACGTAGCCGTCGCCGGCCCGGCCGAGGAGCAGCGGCCGGAAACCCCGGGGGTCGCGCACCGCGTAGAGGGCGTCCTCGGTCAGGAAGAGCAGCGAGAAGGCCCCCTCGGCCTGCCGCACCGCCTCGGCCACCGCTTCGAGCTCCTCGGTTTGGCCGGACTTGGCGAACAGGTGGACGAGTACCTCGGTGTCGCTCGTGGTGCGGAAGATCGAGCCGCGCTGCACCAGCATGTGGCGCAGGACATGGGCGTTCACCAGGTTGCCGTTGTGGCAGACCGCGATGTGGCCGAACTTGCACTCGATCTGGATCGGCTGGATGTTCTTGGGACTGCTGTCGCCCGCGGTGGAGTAGCGGGTGTGCCCGATCGCTGCCCGGCCGGCGAGGTTGTCGAGCTTCTCCACGTCGAAGACGTCGGCGACGTGCCCCGGGCCGTTGACCCCGACGAGGCCGCTGCGGTCCGGGGTGGCCGCCACGATCCCGGCCGCCTCCTGTCCGCGGTGCTGCAGCGCGTAGAGCCCCAGGTAGGCGAGGCGCGCCGCCTCCGGGTGGTTCCAGATCCCGACCACCCCGCACTCCTCGTGGAACCGGTCCGCACCGTCCCTGCCGGGCGGACCGGGGCCCAACACCGGGAGCTCGATCTGGCTCACCCGTGCATCCTACCCGGGCCGTCAGGCCAGGGCCATCCGGCCGAGGCTGTTCCGGAACGTGTCCGCGAGGCCTTCGAGATCGAGGGAAACGGCCGGGCTTCCGTTCACCCGGATCCGGAGCGCGGCCCCGCCCACGGATCCGACAGCCGCAAGCGGTACCCCCTCGCGGGCAGCCAGCCCGGCGAGGGCCTCGGCATCACCGGGACGGACGCTGAGGAGCGCCCGGGCGGGTCCCTCCCCGAAGAGCGTTCCCTCGAGCCGGTCTGGGCACTCGACCTGTAGTTCAGCGCCGAGCCGGGAGCCGCCAGGAGCGAAGAGGCTCTCGATCGCCGCCGCCGCGAGTCCTCCCTCCGAGAGGTCGCGCGCCGAGGCGGCGAGTCCCGTCGCGCCCGCCGCGCGGAGGAAGGCCCCCAGCCGGACCTCCGCGTCCAGGTCCGGCTTCGGCGGCCGGCCGTCGGTGCGCCCGTGGTGCTCCTTCAGGAAGGCGCTCGCCCCGAGCGCGTCCCCGCCCGTGGGCCCCGCCAGGAAGAGGAGGTCCCCGGCCGCCGCAAAGTGCTGCGGGATCGGCCCGGTCGCATCCTCGAGGACCCCCACCACGCCAACCACCGGGGTGGGAAAGATGTTCGCTCCCTCGGTCTCGTTGTAGAAGCTGACGTTGCCGCCGGTGATGGGAACCGCGAGGGCTTCCAGAGCTTCCGTCATCCCGGCGATGGCCTCGGTGAACTCCCACATGATCTCGGGCCGCTCCGGATTCCCGAAGTTGAGGCAGTTGGTGGCGCCCACCGGGGTGGCGCCCACCGCGGCCAGGTTCCGGCAGGCCTCCGCGACCGCGAGCGCCCCGCCCCGGCGGGGATCGCGGGCGGTGTAGCGGCCGTTGCCGTCGAGGGTCATGGCGATCCCGAACTCCTTGCCCTTGATCCGGACCACGCCGGCGTCTCCGCCCGGACGCACGACCGTGTCGCTGCGCACCATGTGGTCGTACTGCTCGTACACGAAGCGGCGGCTCGCGAGCTCCGGGGACCCGGCCAGTTCGCGGATCACGGCGTCCCAGTCGGAGGGTTCGGGAAGATCGGCCGGCGTGACCTCGGGGGAGGGCCACCACGACGGTCGCGCGGCCGGGCGATCGAACGCTGGCGCGTCGTCGGTGAGCGCCCGGCAGGGCACTTCGGCGGCGAGGCGTCCCTGATGCCGAACCCGCAGGAGGCCGTCGCCGCTCACCGTCCCGATGGGGGCCGCGTCGAGGTCCCACTTGTCGAAGATCCGGGTCACCTCCGCCTCGCGGCCGCTCCGGACGACCAGGAGCATGCGCTCCTGGGACTCCGAGAGCATGATTTCGTAGGCGTTCATGCCCGTCTCGCGCTGGGCGACCCGGTCGAGGTCGATCTCGACTCCCGCGCCGCCGCGGGACGCCACCTCCGAGGTGGAACAGGTGAGCCCGGCGGCCCCCATGTCCTGGACCGCGATCAGCGCGTCTCCCCGCATGAGTTCGAGACACGCCTCCATGAGCAGCTTCTCGAGGAAGGGGTCGCCGACCTGGACGGTGGGCCGTTTCGCCTCGGCCTCCTCGTCGAACGCCGCGGAAGCCATGGACGCTCCGTGGATGCCGTCGCGTCCGGTCTTGCTGCCGACGCACCAGATGGGGCTTCCCGGCGCCTCCGCCCGGGCGCGGAAGATGCGGTCCGCGGGAGCGATGCCGAGGGCAAAGGCGTTGACCAGCGGGTTCAGCGAATAGCAGTCCTCGAAGAAGACCTCGCCCCCGACCGTCGGGATCCCCATGCTGTTCCCGTAGTTGGCGATCCCGGCGACGGCCCCGGTGAAGAGCGCCCGGTTCTTCGGAACGCTCAGGGGACCGAAACGGAGCGAGTTCATGAGCGCCACCGGCCGGGCGCCCATCGTGAAGATGTCCCGCAGGATTCCGCCCACTCCCGTTGCGGCGCCCTGGAACGGCTCGATGAAGGTGGGGTGGTTGTGTGATTCCACCTTGAAGACGGCGGCGAGGCCGTGGCCGATGTCCACCGCGCCGGCGTTTTCCCCGGGTCCTTCGATGACCCGCGGTGACTCGGTGGGGAAGCGGGCGAGATGGCGGCGCGAGGACTTGTACGAGCAGTGCTCCGACCACATCGCGGAGAACATCCCGAGTTCGGTCGGGTTGGGGGGTCTGCCCAGCAGGGCGCCGATCTGCCGGAACTCCTCAGTGGAAAGACCGGAAGCGAGCGCCGCTTCCAGCGTGGCGGGGCCGCTCACGACTCGGTGAACCGGTGGAGGCTCTCGAAGAGGCGGCAGCCATCGACGCCGCCGAGCGCCTCCTCGTAGGCGCGGTCGGGGTGAGGCATGAGGGCGGCGACGTTTCCCCGGGCGTTCCGGACTCCGGCGATGTTGTTCCGGGAACCGTTGGGATTGGCCGCGTCGCTGGCCTCGCCGCCGTCGTCGCAGTAGCGGAAGATCACCTGTTCGTCCGCCTCGAGCGCTTCGAGGATGTCGTCGTCGGCCCGGAAGTTCCCCTCCGCGTGACCCACCGGCATGCGGAGCGTGGTCCCCGGTTCGAGTCCGCAGGTCAGGGGAGACGAATCCGCTTCGACGCGCAGCCGCACGTCGCGGCAGACGTAGGAGAGCGACTCGTTGCGCAGCATGGCCCCGGGGAGGAGGCCGGCTTCCTGGAGGATCTGGAAGCCGTTGCAGATCCCGACCACGGCCCGTCCGCTCTCCGCCATCCGGATGAGGGGCTCCATGACCGGGGAGAAGCGGGCGAGCCCGCCGGCCCGCAGGTAGTCGCCGTGTGCGAAACCGCCGGGCACCACCGCCGCGTCGAACCCGTCGAGCGAGCCCTCCTTGTGCCAGACGAGCTTGGCCGGCTCGCCGGTCACCGTCTCGATGGCGTGGTGCACGTCGCCCTCACAGTTCGTCCCCGGGAAGACGAGGACGGCGAAGCGGGCCATCAGTCGAGCAGAACCTGGACGCTGAAGTCCTCGAGTACCGGGTTCGCGAGCACCCTCGACGCGATCTCCTCGGCGCGCTTCCTGGCCTCGCTCGGCGAACCGGCCTTCACCTCGAGGTCGAACATCTTTCCCTGCCGGACGGTCTCCGCGCTCAGGCGCGGGTCGGCCGCGATCGCCTTCCGGATGGCCTCCCCCTGCGGGTCATAGACCGAGGGCCGCAGCCGGACGAGAACCCGGACCCGGAATTTCACGCGCTGTTTCCCTCCGCGAAGACCCGCTCGAAGACCACGTCGAGGTGGCGGAGTTGGACATCGAGGTCAAAGGCGGCGTCGAGTTCCTCGCGGCTCAGGCGGGACGTGATCCCTTCGTCCTCGTCGAGCCGCTCGCGGAGCGTGCCGCCGCTTTCCCAAAGCCGCATGGCGGCGCCCTGCACCATCTTGTAGGCGTCCTCGCGCGAGATCCCCTTCGCGGCGAGGTCGAGCAGCACCTGGCCGCTGAACACCATGCCGTTCATCCGGTTCAGGTTCGCGAGCATGGAGTCGGCGCGCACCACGAGTCCGTCGAGGATACGGGTCATGCGCAGCAGGATGTGGTCGGCGAGCAGAAAGCTCTGCGGAATCGCCATCCGCTCCGCGGACGAGTGGGAGATGTCCCGTTCGTTCCAGAGGGCGATGTTCTCGATGGCGGGCAGGGTGTTGGCGCGGATGATCCGGGCGAGACCGCAGACCTGCTCGCAGCCGACCGGGTTCCGCTTGTGGGGCATCGCCGAAGAGCCTTTCTGGCCCCGGCCGAAGGGCTCCTCCAGTTCGCGGATCTCCGTCCGCTGCAGGTTCCGGATCTCGGTGGCGATCTTCTCGAGGGTGCCGGCGAGGATCGCGAGCGCGGCCGCCAGTTCGGCATGCCGGTCGCGCTGGACGACCTGGGTGGAGATCGCGGCGGGCCGGAGGCCGAGCGCGTCGCAGACACGCTTCTCGACGCTGGGCGGCAGGTGGGCGAAGGTGCCGACCGCGCCGCTGAGCTTGCCCACCCGGACGGCTTCCCGGGCCGCGGCGAGGCGGCGGTGGTTGCGTCCCATCTCCGCCCACCAGAGGGCGAGCTTCATGCCGAAGGTCATCGGCTCGGCGTGCACGCCGTGGGTCCGCCCGACCATGACGGTCCGCCGGTGCTCTTCGGCGCGGCGCTTCACAACGTCGCGGATTCCCTCGACCCGCCGCAGGATCAGGTCCGCCGAGCGGACGAGGCGGGTGGCGAGCGCGGTGTCCACCACGTCGGAGCTGGTAAGCCCGAAGTGGATCCAGCGTCCCTCGGCCCCCACGTGCTCCGCCATGGACTGGGTGAAGGCCACCACGTCGTGCTGGACGGTCTTCTCGATCTCGTGGATGCGGGCGATGTCGAAGCCGGCGCGCTCCCTGATGGCGGCTGCGGCGTCGGCCGGCACGATCCCCTCGGCCGCCATCGCTTCGGCGGCGGCGACCTCCACCTCCATCCAGGACGCGAAGAGGGCTTCGTCGGTCCAGATCGCCCCCATCTCGGGGCGGACGTAGCGATCGGTGAGCACCGAATCAGAACAGCGTGGGCGCTCGCAGCGGTACCGGGTTCAGAAACCGGTTGACCCGGGGCACCTGGGGGGCCTTCGCAGCGGCGGGTACCGGCCGGGTCCAGAGCTCCTCCGTCAGGTCGTGACGCCGGGCGACCAGCAGCCGCACCTCGCTCCGTCCGCCGGCCTCGAGCGCGGTGCGCGCCGTTCGCAGTGCGAGTTCGGGAGTGTTGGTGTTCTCCGAGAGGTGGGCGAGCACCACGGTGTTCACCGAGAGGGGGAGCCGCCTCCGGAGATACAGGGCAAGGGCGCCGTTCGAGAGGTGGCCCCGGGTGGAGGCGATCCGTTGCCGGATGGCGAACGGATAGCGGCTCTCGAAGAGCTCCTGTTCGTCGTAGTTGGACTCGATCAGCAACACCGAGGCGCCTTCGATGGCCTCTTCCATCTCCTCGGAGAGGTGGCCGAAATCGGTCGCGTGGACGAGGACGGCGCCACCGCGCTCGAACCGGAAGCCGATGGGATCCACGGCGTCGTGCGGTGTCCGGAACGGAATGGCGGTGATCGTGCCGATGCGGCGGCTCTCACGCGGGACGAGGGGAAGCCACTCGGGAATCTCGGCTCCGTTCCGCGCGATCAGGCAGCTCCAGGTGCCTTCGGTGCAGGCGACCGGAATCCCGTGGCGCACTGCAAAGGTGGTGGCGCTCCGGCAGTGGTCGCCGTGTTCGTGGGAGACGAGGACCGCGGCGATGTCGGACGGCGTGCGGCCGGCCTCCGCGATCCGTTTCTCCAGCGCGCGGCACGAGAGCCCCGCCTCCACCAGCAGCGTGGTGGGTCCGCCGGAGACCAGCGCCGCATTCCCCGAACTGCCGGAGCCAAGGACACGCAGGCTGATTTCCATGACGAGAACCGGGTCAGAAGAGGGTGGCGGCCACCGTGGACGGGAAGGCCCGAGCGTAGCACCCGCCCGCGCTTTGGGTCAACGCCCGAACCCCAAGATGTTGTGGGTTCCGGGGACGCCCACCACAACTGGTTGTGGCGTATGGCTCGGAGCGCCGGCCTCCGGCCGGCATCGCTCCGCGCAGCGGAGCGAAACTGCAATCTGTCTACCTCCCGCGATGACGCGACGGCTGGGAGCGCCGGTCTTCAGACCGGCACCGCTGGCCGGAGGCCAGCGCAACGCGCGTCGCCGCCCGGACGTTATGGTGGTCCCCGAATGGAAAACCTCTACGGCCTCTCCCACGCCGAGCTGATCCAGCTCGCCGAAGACTTGGGCCTCCCGCCCTACCGGGGCCGCCAGCTCTTCCGCCACCTCTACCGGCACGGGCAGACCGACTTCCGCGCGATGACCGACTTCTCAGCCTCGCTGCGGGCGGAACTCGCCTCCCGCTTCCGGATCGCGCACCCCCGCACCGTGGAGTCGTCGCAGTCCGGCGACGGCGCCGTGAAACTGCTGATCGAACTGGATGACGGCCTGCTGGTCGAGACGGTGGCTATCGGCAGCCGGCGGGACGCGGCAGGGGGCAAATCAGGAAGAGCCCAGGGCGCGGACGGCGACGCCTCCGACCTGACGGTCTGCGTCTCCACCCAGGTCGGTTGCCCCCTGGCGTGCACCTTCTGCCGCTCGGGCGCCATCCCGTTCCGCCGGAATCTCACCGCGGGCGAGATCGCCGCGCAGGTACTGCTTGCCGAGCGGGCCGCCCCGGAAGCCGCGAAGGGACGGCGGAACGTCGTCTACATGGGAATGGGCGAACCTCTACTCAACACCGACGCAGTGACCGCCTCGCTCGCTCTCCTGACCGACGCCGATGGTTTCGGCATTCCGCCGCGCCGGGTCACCGTGTCCACGGTGGGCCTTCCGGAGGAGATCGGCCGTCTCGGCGCCGCGGCGCCGCAGGTCGGGATCGCGATCAGCCTCCACGCCGGCGACGACGAGACGCGCGGCCGCTTCATGCCCATCGGGCGGCGTTATCGGATGCCGGAGATCTTCGTGGCGCTGGAGACTCTGCCGCCCTCGAACCGCCGCATCACGATCGAGTACGTCCTCCTCGGCGGCGAGAACGACCGGCCGCAGGATGCTCGGGAACTCCTGCGGCAACTGCGTCGCCTGACCGCGTCCGGGATCCGTCCTCACGTCAACCTGATCGCCTTCAACCCCTGGGAGGATCCGGCTCCCGGCCCACCGCATCGCCCGGGCGCCGAGGAGGACGCCGAGCGCTTCCTTGCGAGGGTTTCGGCGGCGGGTTTCACCGCCACCCTCCGCCGCAGCCGCGGCCGGGACGTCCTGGCGGCGTGCGGTCAGTTGGCCGCCACTCCCGCCTGAATCGGCCGGGCGACGAGCACCGCCGGGGTCAGGCCCGGCCGGGCGTCCCGCCGTTCAGAACGACGCCGTCACGTTCAGCGAGACGGTGCGCGGGGCGCCGAGGAACGCGGCCTGGCCGCCGATGGTGGCGAGGTAGGCGCGGTCGAGCAGGTTGTTGCCGATCAGCGCGATCTCGAGACCCTGAAGCCGCTCGCTGATCCGGCCGGCTGACCAGCGGAAGTAGGCATCCACGAGCCAATAGGGGTCCGCGCTCCACGAACCGTCCAGCGTGACGCCCCGCGCTCCGGTGTACTTCGCCGAGAGGCCGGCGGCGATCGGTTCCCCGCCGTGATCGGCGGAGACCACCACCAGGGAGCGCGGGACCCCGACGACCTGGCTCCCGGACCGGATGCCCTGAGCGGCCGAAACCAGCGGATCGCCGGTGCCGACGTAGGTCGCGTCGTTTCGGGTCCACGCCGTGTAGAACGACGTGGAGTCGGTGACCCGGAGGGTCGCCGACAGTTCCACCCCCCGGGAGTCGATGCCGCCCGCGTTGAAGTACGAGCCGCCTCCGGCGATGAGGTAGTTCGGGCCGGCGGCCGTCTGGGGGGAGAGGAAGAAGATCCGGTTCTGGAAGTCGATCCGGTAGTAGGTGGCGGTGGCCGCCAGGCGATCTCCGGTGTAGCGGAACCCGATGTCCAGGTTGTCCGCGGTCTCGGGCTCGAGCCCGTCGAGACTGCGGCCCGGGACCTCGAGGAGCCGGTCCGAGAGCGACTTGAAGTTCTGCGCGTAGCCCGCGAAGAGCTCGAGGCCCTCGATCGGGGCCGAGTAGGTCAGCCCGCCGGAGAGGAGCAGGTCCGAATCGGACGAGACGGACAGTTCCGCCGTTTCCCCGAGATGGTCCCTCCGGCCTACTTCGACCAGGTACTGCCGCACGCCCGCGTTGATCGCCAGCGGACCGGCGAAGACGGTGTCCTCGACGTACCACTTGACGATCGTCTGCGGGAACTCCCAGTCGTATTGTTGCCAGTAGGGGGTGTCGTCGAAGCGGAAGGACACCCGCGCGTCCGTGATCTTGTGCCAGTCCCGGCCGAGGTCGCGCCGGCCGTCCTCGGCCCAGAGGCCGGCGCGGAGCCGGTTGCCGCCGATGGCGAGTTCGCCGAACCAGTCCCCGTCGAGGGTGAGGCCGACACGTTCCTTCCCGTAGTGGCTGTGCCGGTAGGACTGCACCGGTACCGCCTCATCCGGATAACACGCGGGGTCGAACTCCGGGCCGGCGCCGCCGTAGGGGAACTGGAGCGAGGAAACGCATCCGGGCCGCGGCGTCAGCGGGACGCCGTGCGGGTCCACGAAATGGACCTGGCCAAGCGGGGCGCCGCCCCGCGCCGTGGACCCCGGCGTCAGTTCGGATTCCGGTCCGCCATGGTCGTCGGTCACGTCCACGAGGTAGGGGGGCAGCCAGTCGCCGCGGCCCCGCTGCCGGTGGTAGTAGGCGCCGCCGGTGATCGACAGGACATCCGTGGCGGCGAAGTCGGCCTTCACGTAGCCGAAGGCGTTCTGGCGCGGAATGGACCACCCGAGGCGGTACAACTGGTTGACCCACGGCGTGTCGGTCCAGGTGTCGATCAGTCGGTCCCAGCGTGGGTCGCTGCGGTACTCGGCATCCGACGTCAACCGCTGATACGAGGGGCCGTCGGTGTCGTCGTACGAGACGTACGCCGACAGGTCGAGCCGGCCGGCCGCGGCCCGGACCTTGCCGGCGAGGTGATCCCGCTCGTTGCGCGCGAAGCCCTGCACCCAGTCCCGGCTCACCTGGCGCACCGCGGAGACCCAGGCGCGGACGTCCCGGTCGAACAGGTGTCCGGTGTCCACGCGCAGGTAGAAGCGCTGGCCGTCGTCGGATCCGAGGTCCACCGCCGCCCTGAACCTCCGCTCGCGCTCCGGTTCGTCGGTGGTGAAATCGAGGGTCCCGCCGAGCGCCTCGATGGAACGGGACGCGATGTCCGCCGTCCCCTGCGAGACGGTGACCCCGCCCATGTTCGCCGGGTCCACGAAGCGGTTCGCCTTGGAGCCGCTCCAGTAGTCCGAGGTGCCATTCGGCATTCCATCGATCGTGGTGCCGATCTGGGCTTCGTCGAGATTGACCTGGAATCCGCGCATCGAGACGCTGGTGGACCAGTCGTCGGTGCCGTAGGCGTCCCCCTCCTGAATGGAGACGCCCGGAAGGTTGTCCACCACGGCCAGCACGCTCGAGATCGGCGACTGCTGGGCGACCATCGGTTCCGCCACCACGTTGGTGGCGAAGCTGCGTGGCTCCTCGGCCACGACGGTGATGGATTCCATCAGGCGGCTGATGGGGAGGCTCAGCTCGAGGCGCGTTGCCGCGTCGGCCTCGACCGAAACCGGTTCGGTCGCGGTTTCGAAACCGGGCAGGGAGGCTTCGATCAGGTACTCCCCGGCCGGGACGTCGTCGAACGCGAAGCTGCCGTCGGCCGCCGTGATCTCCGGTCCTTCCGCCGCCGGCTCCGCCCCGATCAGCGACACCGTGGCCCCGGGAAGCGCGCTGCCGGTCGAGTCCACGACCCGGCCCGCGATGGACCCCGTGGGTTGGGCGGCAAGCAGCGAAGGGAGAAGCGCCAGGAGCGTCACGAGGCCGGCCTCTCGACACCGCCGGGCGGTTTGTCTGAGCATTGTTTTCCTCATGCCTCCGGGCAATCTGAGTTCAGGAGTTATCCCCGAAAACCGGGTAATCAACAACCGATCTTCAGGGATCACCGGGTTGCGCCGACCGGAAGTGGAGTTGAACCGGCCGGCGGTCCCCGCCTCAGTCTTCGGCTTCGAGCTCGTCCGACGCGGCTTCGGCGGCCGCGGCCTTGGCGCGGCGCCAGGCGGTGATCTTCTCGGCGACGTCGGGATCGCTGAGCGCCACGATCTGCGCCGCGAAGTGGGCGGCGTTCTGGGCGCCGGCCTTCCCGACCGCGACCGTTCCCACCGGGAAACCCGGGGGCATCTGGACGGTCGCGAGCAGGGCGTCGAGTCCGCTGAGCGACGCCGCCAGCGGAACGCCGATGACCGGCAGGATGGTCCGGGCGGCCATCGCCCCCGCCAGGTGGGCGGCCATCCCGGCGCCGGCAATGATCGCGACGACGCCGTTGTCACGGGCGCTCTCCGCAAGCGCGGCAGCCCGGCCGGGCGTGCGGTGGGCCGAATAGATGCCCATCCGGCACGAAACGCCGAGCGATTGCAGGACCTTCTTGGCCTCCCGCATGACGTCGGTGTCGGAGGGGCTGCCCATCACGATGAGGACTTTGGGGTTGCCGGTGGAACTCATGTTGTCTCCTTAACGGTCTGTGGACGAAGCGGCGTGAGCGCCGAGACCGGTGAGGCGCCCGGCTGACGAGGCGCGCGAGGGAGGAATACCGAGTGTATTCCGACCGAAGCGCAACGAAGAGCGACGCGGAGCGGCGCGGTTCAGCCGGGATGGATCGCCGGTCGAACGCCGCGCCACTTTGTTCACAGGCCGTTTAAGTCGCGGTTGCGGCTATGTCGCGGCGGAATGCCTTTTTCTCCCAGGTAATCGAATCGGCGCAGCGGTAGGCCGCGCTCCGCGCGTCCGCCCAATCGGTACCCAGTCCGGTGACGGCGATCACGCGGCCGCCGGCGGTCTCGATCCCGTTAGCGGCCGCACGGGTGCCGGCGTGGAACACGAAGGCTTCGCCGGTTTCGACCGTGTCGGGCAACCCCTGGATCGGGACGCCCTTCTGGTACGCCCCCGGATACCCGTCCGAGGCGAGAATCACGGTGACGGCCCGCTCGGGCCGGAATCGGACCTCTCCGTCGGGAAGCCGGCCCGTGGCGGCGCCGAAGAACAGTGGCAGCAGGTCGCAGTCCAGCCGCGGCATGAGCGTCTGCGCTTCCGGATCACCGAACCGCACGTTGAACTCGAGCACCCTGGGCCCGTCTGCGGTCAGCATCAGGCCCGCGTAGAGGACCCCGCGGTACTCGCGCCCCTCGGCGCGGAGTCCGGCGATCGTGGGCTCCACGATCTCGCGGCGCACGCGCGCCATGGTCGCTGCGTTGTCCCCAAGCCCCGGGCTCAGGCTCCCCATGCCTCCCGTGTTCGGCCCCTCGTCGCCGTCGAAGCGTCGCTTGTAGTCCTGGGCGGTCCCGCAGGCGACGACCCGGGTCCCGTCGCTGATCGCGAAGACGCTCAGTTCGGGGCCCGCCAACCGCTCCTCGATGACCACCGCCTTGCCGGCGTCGCCGAGGCCGCCTTCGAGCAACCGCGTCGCGTCCCGCTCGGCGGCGTCGAGATCCTCGGGCAGGAACACACCCTTGCCGGCGGCGAGACCGCTCGCCTTGATGACCGGCTGCTCACCGTAGTCCCCGGACCGAAGGGCCTCGCGCGCCGCCGCCACGTCCCGGACCACGGCGTGCCGGGCCGTGGGGATCCCGTGCCGGCCCATGAAGTCCTTGGCGAACTCCTTCGAGGCCTCGAGGAGGGCAGCGTCCGCGCGCGGCCCGAAACACGGGATGTTCCGCTCGGCCAGCCGATCGGCCAGCCCCGCGGCGAGCGCCGCCTCCGGCCCGGCGACTACGAGGTCCACACCTTCGCTGGCCGCGAGGTCGGTCAACCCGTCCACGTCCTCCGCGCCCACCGGGGCAGGGCGGGCCAGCCGGCCCATCCCGGGATTCCCGGGCGCCGCGATCAGTTCCGTGAGTTCAGGACTCCGCGAGATGGTCCAGGCGAGTGCGTGTTCGCGACCGCCGCCACCGACCAACAGGACCCGCATGGCGTGGCGGTGTCCCCGCGGCTTAGCGGGTGCGACGCCGGCGCTTACGGGCCCGCTTGCGCGCGGCGGCCCGCTTGGCGCGCAGCTTGTCGCCGGGCTTCACATAGAAGGAGTGACGCTTGATTTCCTTGATGATGTCCTCGGCCTGGACCCGCCGCTTGAAGCGGCGGAGGGCCACATCGATCGTTTCGCCTTCCTGGACGACGATTTCCGCCAACTGATCCTCGATTGTGACTGTCGGTGTGTCTGCTTATCGAATTGGGAAAACCCGGGCGCTTCCGGCCCGGGGAGAAGCGGGAACGCTAGTCCCCGCGGCCCCCCAAGTCAAGACGGCGGGTCAGGGTTACTCGTCCATCAGTCCCGCGTAGGAGTAGAGCACGGTCGCGACCGACTTCGCGCCGCCGATCATGCCGTAGACCTCGCCCGCTCCCTCGATCACCCAGAACTCGTTCGCGGCATGGGCGCCGCCGCCGTGTCCGACCGCTCCGCCCACGATGGGCATCGCGAGATCGGTCCCACCCGGCAGCGTGCCGTCCCGGCCGCTGAACAGGTACGCCGGCCAGTAGCCGCCGCCCAGGATGGAATCCTCCGCCACCGGATCCCGGTAGCGGACACCGAAGATGGAGAACATCTCCCGGACCGAGTCCGCGAGCGCGTTGTTGTAGTTGCTCTTCGACCAGGGCACGTCGCCGATGATCGTCATCTCGACGTCCTCGTAGCCCTGCTCGTCGAGGTAGTCGCGGATCTTCTGGACCATCTCGAGCCCGTCCATGTTCGGGACGTAGCGCATGTTGTGCTTCGAGGTGACCCGGTTCGGCAGGATGGCTCCCGCGCCGCCCGGATACATGTTGCCGGACCAGATGCCGTCCATGTTGAAGGAGATCCCGTAGCGGGCGTTCATCAGGTGCTCGAGCGGATCGTCGGTCATGAAGCGGGCCACCCCGATGTTCTCCGCAGCGATCGCGAGGTCGATGTTCTCCGCCGAGGAGCGGAACATCTCCTCTTCCGCGGGGGACAGCGGCGCGGCGCCGTCGTAGAAGCCGGGCACCAGGACCCGGTTCCCGTCGTCGGTGATCAGCGAGTCGATCATCTTCATGTGCCGCAGCACGGGGGAATCGGTCGATCGCTTGTGGATGCCGTGGATGTTCGACGGGACGGGTCCGCGCCCCCAACTCTCACCGCTGGTGGTCAGCTCGATGTAGACGCAGCCCTCGGAGCCTCCGGAGAAACCCGCCGCCCCGCTCCGCGCCTGCCGGCCGGTGCGGTACATCGCATCGGCGTGCCGGAAGAGTTCCGGGTTCTCGCGGACGAACTGCCGCAGGCCGATGGACATCCGTTCCTCGTCCCCTTCGGCGATGAAGATCAGGTTCACCGGCATGGACCCCGTCACCTCGTAGATCGCGTGCATCCCGTTCCACATGGTCATCTGGGGGCCCTTGGAGTTCGTGGTGCCGCGCCCGATCATCACCTTCTTGAACGGGCCGAACTCGGTGAACTCCCCGTCGAACGGCGGGAAGACCCAGGCCTCCGGCTGGGTGATCGGCATCGTGTCGTACATCCAGTAGATGAGGAGCGTCTGTTCCTTGCCGTAGTCGCAGTCGGCGTACACCACGGGGTTGCCGGGCTGTCCCCACTCGGTCATCGGGACCTCGTACACCTGCGAGTGCTGGCAGCCGAGCTGGTCGAAGAAACCTTTCACCATCTGGGCGGATTCGGGGATGCCCTCGCCCGAGTTGGAGATGCTCGGCTGCTGGATCCAGCGGCGCAGGTTCATCACGTGCTCGTCGGCGTTGTCGTCGATGTGCTGGAACACCCGCTGGAGTTCCTCGGGGACCCGGGACATGTCCGGACTCAGCGTCGTGTCTCCCTGCGGGCGGACGCCGAGATCCGCGGTGGTCGGGACCGGGTCCGCTCCCATGTCCGATCCGCCGCCGCAGGCGGTCAGCAGGAGCCCCGCGAGAAGCAGCGGGAAAAGGGTCAAGACTCTCCGGTTGCGCATTACCTTCGTCTCCTTCGCCGTCGCTCGGCGGCTAGCCGTGGAGGGCTCCTCCGGGACAGCAACATTGGAACATACGCGCCCGGCTCGGGCACTGTCAAAGGGGCGGCTTCCGTGATGCCTGCTTCCGCGCGGCCCGGGCGGTCAGCCGCGCCAGCCGGATGATGTCCGGAACGCTCGCTCCCCGCGAGAGATCGTTCACCGGGGCCGCGAGCCCCTGCAGGATCGGCCCGGTCGCGGAGGCTCCGGCGAGGCGCTCGACCAGCTTGTAGGCGATGTTCCCGGACGCCAGGTCGGGGAAGATGAGCACGTTTGCCCTGCCCGCGACCGGACTGTCCGGCGCTTTGGCCTTCGCGACGGAAGGGACGAGCGCCGCATCCGCCTGGACCTCCCCGTCCACGGCCAGCTCAGGCCGGAGTGCCCGCACCCGCCGCGCCGCGTCCGCCATGCGCCGCGCGTCGGGGTGCTCGGCACTGCCCCTGGTGGAAAACGACAGGAACGCCAGCCGGGGCTCCATGTCGAGCAGATCCCGCGCCGTCTCCGCGGAGAGGAGCGCGATCTCGACCAGCTCCCCGGGACTGGGCCGGGGAATCACGGCCCCGTCCGCGAACAGGAGCGGGGCCCGGCCGTCCGGAAACTCCATCACGAAGGCGCCCGAGACCCTTGAGATGCCGGGCCGGATGCCGACCCCCAGCAGGCCGGCGCGAATCACGTCCGCCGTGGTGGTGGCGGCCCCCGCCACCGAACCTTCGGCCTTTCCGGCCGCGACGAGCAGATTGGCGAACACGAGCGGGTCGCGGGCGGTTTCGAACGCTTCGGTCCGCGTCATCCCGCGGTCCCGCCGCTTCGTCCACAGAAGCTCGGCGGTCTCCTCCAGCAGCGCCCCGCGTGGCTCCACGGTCCGGGCGGCTCCCGCGGATCGGGACCTCGGAGGTTCCTTCTGCGCGGCCGGATGCGCGACCAGCATCGGCTCCAGTGCCGGGTCGTCCCGAACCGCTGCGACCGCCTCCAGGACACGCCGATCTCCCGATTCGGGGAATGCGATCCGCGGCCGCCGGAGTACCTCGTGCACGGACTGGCTTGCGTACGGGATAGGATACCGGGCCTAAGCGTCCGGATTCTTGAGACCCGAAGCCCCGGAAGCGGGGATTGACCTGGGCTTGAAGGCGGGCGTCATTACGGTTTCCGCGGCCAACGCAGACTTCAGCCCGACAGCGGCGCCTGCCCGCCCGCGTGGCGGCATCCCCAACTCCGGGGATCGCGGAAGCCCCGACATCCCGGGAGAGGGAGGAAGCAAATGGAGATAACGGAACGAAGCGTAGGTGATGTCACCGTATTGGATCTCGACGGAAAGATCCTGCTCGGTGAAGGCGATGAGGTCCTCAGGCACACGGTGCGCAGTTTGATCGCGGGCGGAACCCGCAAGCTCTTGCTGAATCTGGCGGCCGTCCCCCATGTGGACAGCGCCGGGCTCGGCGAGCTGGTCCGCTGCCATACGCGCATGGTGCAGGCCGGAGGGAGCGTCAAGCTGCTCAACCTGACCGCTCGGATGCAGGACCTGCTCTCGATCACGAAGCTGGCCACCGTATTCGAGTCCTTCGAGTCGGAAGACTCCGCAGTCGCGAGCTTCTGAGCGAGGCGCGGAAGGCCCCGGCGCACGTGGAGCGACGGTCGATTCCTATCGCCCCTTGTCTCTGAACGGCGCCTGACGGGGCCTGTCCCAGCGCTCCGACGCTCGCTGCGCGTTGCCTCTCGGGGCGGCGCGCTCGCGGAAGAGATCGGATTCGGATGACGGCACGCCTGCGACGCCAGACCGCACTCGGGCGGGTTGCGCCTGAGACTCGTCCCACCGGCTCCCGCCGGGGGACCCCCGCTGCCGCATCCGCTGATCGCTTCCGCGCCCAACCAAGTCCCGCCCCGCGGGCGGGCGCGAAGGAGAACCATGGCGATTTCCATAGCCAATGAAAAGGCCGGAAAGGGGCCCTCGCAGAAGGCCCCGTCGGTCCCCAAACCGGATGTCGAAAAGATCATGTCCGACATCCGTCGCGTTGCCCGTGAGCGGGCGGAAGAAGGAAAGAAGAGCGAGCGCGAGTTCAAGGCGGACGTGAAGAAGCGGATGCTGTCGCCGCTGGGTTCGCGCGGCTTCAGCGAGGAGTTCGCGGAACGGATCCGTTCCCGCGACACCTCCCGCTGGAACATCCAGCTCTCGAAGAAGGCGTTTCGCGGTTCCTCGTTCGGCCTCGTCCGGATGGCGCGCTGGTTCCTGACACCGCTCACCCGCCTGCTGGTCAACGTCGACCCCGCGGTGGAACAGGCCGCCCGCCAGGCCGAGATCAACGAATACCACCGCCGGCTCCTGTGGGCCACGAACCGGGACCTCGAACTGACGCGTCTTGAGGTCAACCTGATCAAGTCGGAGCTCCGCCGGCTCGGCGTCCATGCCGATTTCTCGTTCAGTTCCGGAGCCGGGAGTTCCGAAACGGCTCAGCGGAGCGGCGGGTCCGGACGGGGGCGGTCCGACAACCGCGGCGGCCGTTCGGACCGGGGCCGCGGCGACCGGCGGCGAAGTGACAGCGGCCGTTCGGACCGGGAGGGTGGCGGCCGCCGGGAACGGCAGGGGTCCGGTCAGGGATCCCGCCAGACGGGAGGAGCACCGGCGCGTCAGAACTCGCGGCAGGGATCACGCCCGAGCCGCGGCGGAGGACGCCGGAGCGGGAACGGCGCCGCCTCCGGAGAGAAGTGAGGTGCGGCTCGTTTTCGTAACTCCGCGGTTCGGGGCGGGAGACGCCACCCGGCCGGAGTTGCTCGCCGCGGAACTGGCCGGCCGGTCGCCCGGCGGCTGGCGCACCACGGTGGTCACGACGACCGCGGCGGGAGCATCGGAAGAGGCGTTTCGCGAAGGCGAGTTCCAGGATCAGGGAGTCCGGGTCGTCCGGTTTCCGGCCGGGGACTCATCCGGAGCGGAAACCCGGGGCGCAGCCGGCGCCGGCCAACTGACGTCTCCCGACCTGCTCCGGCACCTTCGGGATCGGCCGGGTGACTACGACCTGGTCGTGCTGTTCGGCTCGTCGTCCGTCTGTGCGGAGGCCGCCAGGCTGGACCCGGGACGAACGGTCCTGCTCCCCTTCACCGACGAGGAGTCGGAATCCCCCCGAGGGTCGGACATCTTCGAGCACCCCGCCGCCTTCGTCTTCGGCAGCGAAGCCGAGGAGATCCTCGTCCTGAAGCGCTACCAGGTGCACCGGCGCATGCGGGAGACCGTCGCGGGGACGCTGCTGCTGCCGCGTGCCGCGGATGCGGCGGCCTTCCGGCAGCGCACGGGACTGACCGGGCCGTATCTGCTGGCAGCCGGACCACTGGAGCCCGGCCGCGGCATCGAGGAGCTGCTGCGGTTCTTCTCGACGTTCAAGGATCGCCATCCGGATGCAGCGCTCGAACTGGTCCTGATCGGGCCGGCGGCGCTCCAGATCCCGAAACGCCCGGATATCCGGGTCGTCGATCCAGCCACCCCGCGTGGGCGTCTCGACGCGGTGGGCGGCGCTGTCGTGGCGGTGATCCCGGAGCGCCTCGCCGCCTTCGCGACAACGGCGGCGGAGCCTTTCTCCCTGGGAGTCCCGATTCTCGTCAACGCTTCGGCGACGGAACTCGCGGAGGAGTGCCGCGCTTCGGGCGGTGGTCTCTACTACCAGAACTACGACGAGTTCGAACTCATTCTCGAACTCGGCCTGCGGGACCCGTCCCTGTTCCCCCGACTGGGTGCGGCCGGCCGCGAGTTCCTCGAGTCCCGCCACGATTGGGATTCGGTGCTGGCTCGCTACGACCGGGCGTTCCGCAGCTTCGCCCGTCCCTCGCGCGGCGCCGCCGGCCCGCAGCCCGCCGTCGAGGCGGCTCCCCCTCCCGAGCCATCAGCCGTCCCGAGCCCCGCGGATGCCGTCGAAACGGCGGATCCCGAGGCTGCGGGAGCGGGTTCGACGGAGGCCGACCCGGAGGCGGGTGCGGAAGGCGTGGCAGAGCCGGGCGAACCGGAGCCGGCCGTCCTCGAGCCGGAGGCTGCTGCCGAGTCTCCCGAGGAGACAACCGGGGAAGCCGCTGCGGAACCTCCTCCAGACGAGGCGTCCGACGACGTCCCCGAGGCGGAAGCGGCGCCGGAAACCGAGCCGGAGCCCGAAGCCGTGGAGGAAGCGCCGGCCACGTCCGCCGAAGCGCCGGAGCCTGCCGATCCCGACGGCGCCGGCGAAGCGGAGGAGACCGATTCCGGCGAGGATTCGGACCTCCCCAGCTTCTTCCGCGGCTCGATCAGGAACTAGCTAGCGGCCAGCGAACCGGGACCGAGGGCGCGGGCCGCGCGCCGGAGCGCTCCGACCGCGTCGCGGAACCGCTTCTGCGCGGTCCCGAGGCCCTCCGGGCGATTCGCGCCCAGCCAGAGTTCCCGGAACCGGCGGGCGAGTTCACTCTGACGCCCGGCAAGCGCCGCCAGCTCCCCGGCCAGGCGGCGGTCGTCTGGCGAGCCGTTCCGCTCCGCCTGACGGAAGCGGAGCGTGGCGAGACCGCGTTCGGCCGCGAGCAACGAGGCGTCCAGCGCAAAGCGCCACTCCGCGCCCAGCGGCCCCGGGGGCAGGCCGCACTCCTCGGTCTCGGCGGCGAGGCGGCGAAGCGCTTCGAGGGTCGCCTCGAGTGCCTCGCGCGTCGGCACCCGGGCGCTCGTCCGCAGGCGAGTCTCGAAGAACACCGTCTTGAGCGGCGAATGGTTGAAGTGGGGGAAGCCGGTGTCGTGCAGCCGGCCGAGCCGGGTGGCGAACTCTCCGGAGAACCCTGACGCATCCGCCGCGACGTGTTCGGAGAACGCCGCGGCGAGTTCCTCCTCGGGCCGGTCCTCGTTCCCCCAGGCCGCTTCGGCGCCCGCCGCGATCGGGAAGAGCGAACCGCCGAACAGGTTGTAGTGGCCGCCGTCTCCCCAGTCGGTGACGATGAAACCCGAGGCCCCGAAGCGTTTCGCGGCGCGCGCGTGTCCCCGAATGTTGGGGAGGGAGGTGTCAAGGCGCGGAAACAGGCTCGTCCAGGACGAGGTGCCCGCCACGGTCAGGAAGTCGCGGCCCGCGTCCCGGAAGCGCCGCACCCGATCGAAGTCGTGGTCCGGCTCGTACCACCAGTCGGCCAGGGTGATCGAGGGATCGAGGAGGTCGAGCGCTTCCGGATGGTCGGCGATGACGTCGGCCCAGATCATCGGCCGTTTCCCGAACTCGCGGACCATGCCCGCGACCCGGTTCACGTGTCCCGCGAAGACCGCCGCCGGCCCTTCGCGGCCTGCTCGGGCGCTTGAGAGCCCCTTCCCGAGATCGACCGGTTCGTCGCAGTTGAGGTGGGCCCACCCCGAGGCGAAGTTGGGCAGGTATTCCCCGAGCATCTCCTGGAGCAGGGGATACGTTCCCGGGGCCTCCGGCGAGACGGACCACAGCCGCTCGGACTCCGCGAGGCGCCGGTACGCGGCCTTCTCCAGAATGCGGCGGAAGTGGCCGAACGTCTGGAGGCAGGGGACGAGCTCCACGCCGCACCCGCGGGCCGAGGCGTCGAGCTCCCGGATTTCCGCCGCCGAATACCCCCCCGAACCAGCCCCGATCTTGGGATGCTTCTCGAACTGGAAGGTGTGCTCGGTGTAGAGGAACAGCTCGTTGTAACGGAGGCGGGCCAGGAGTTCGAGGAGCCAGCGGATGGTTTCCGGGCGGGGCACCTTCCCACGCGAGATGTCGAGCAGGAAGCCGCGGCGGCGGAGCGCGGGGGCGTCCCGGAGGTGAACGGCGGGCACCCGGCCGTCCGGGGCCGTGAGTTGGGCCAGCGCTTCCGCCCCGTAGCGGAGTCCGGCGGGGTCGCCCTGAAGTCGAGCACCGACCGTGTCCACCCGAAGCTCGAAGCTCTCCGGATCCGCATCGGTCTGCGAAAGAACCACGTTCCCGAAGGACGTCGCCGGAGCGGCGGTGACGGCGAGATCGAGTGCGGCGCGTTCGCCGAGGCGACCGGCCAGGAACGCCGCCGCCTGCCGCTCCGCGGGGGAGCCGGAATCGAGGACGAGCTGGTGGCCGCGGCCCAGTTGAAGGACTCCCGGCAGGCGTTCGACCCGGCGCGGCGAGGGCAACAGCCGGGCGACGGGATCGTCCGGGCGGGCCATTCACCCACTCTACCGTTGGTATCTTTCCGCTCCGTTGAGCAACTGGGAAATCGCCGTGCGGGCCGCCTCGCGGGCGGAACCCGGCATGGTGATCGGGCTCGGGACCGGCCGGGCGGCGGCCGGCTTCGTGCGGGAGCTCGGCGAGCGGGTGCGGAACGGGTTGGCGGTCCGCGGAATCCCCACTTCCCGCGCCACCGAGTCGCTGGCCAGCTCGCTGGGCATCCCGTTGATCGGATTCGAGGAGGCGGCCGCCGTGGACCTGGCGGTGGACGGCGCCGACGAGGTGGACCCGGACCTGAACCTCATCAAGGGACACGGCGGGGCGCTCGTGCGGGAGCGGGTGGTGGCGGCCGCGGCTTCCCGATTCGTGGTCCTGGTGGGCCCGGAGAAGCTCTCGCACCGGCTCGGCGCCCAGCGGTCGGTCCCGGTGGAGGCGATCCCCTTCGCGGCGCCCCAGGTGCGAAGGGCCCTCGAGCGGATGGGGGCCGTCGCCGAGATCCGCATCGAGTCCGACGGGAATCCGTTCGTCACCGACAACCGGAACCTGCTCGTGAACGCCTCCTTCGGCGAGATCGCCGATCCCGCGGCGCTGCACCGGGAGATTCGGGACATTCCCGGGGTCCTCGATTCGGGGCTCTTCGCCGGAATGGCCGACGAGGTGCTGGTCGAGGGACAGGCGCTTTCGCCCACCGCGGCAGCAGCTTCGTGAAGGGCGTCGCGATCTCCTTTCGCGAGGTCACGAAGAGCTTCGACGAAAAGCTCGTTCTGGATCGGGTGTCGCTGGACGTGTCGCCCGGAGAGGTCCTGGTCCTGCTCGGCCGGAGCGGCTGCGGCAAGACGACCCTCCTCCGGCTGGTCAACCGGCTGGTCGATGCCGACGCCGGCGGGGTCTATGTCGGCGGCCGCGAAGTGGGCGACTGGGACCCCGTCGCACTCCGGCGGGGGATCGGGTACGCCATCCAGGGGGTGGGACTGCTGCCCCACCTGAGCGTGGGCGACAACGTCTGCCTCGTGCCCCGGCTGCTCGGCTGGAACCCGGAGCGCCGCCGGGAACGCGCCAGCGAGATGCTGCGGCTCGTCGGCCTCGATCCCCGGGAGCACGGAGACCGCCGTCCGGATCAACTCTCGGGCGGACAGCGCCAGCGCGTGGGCGTGGCGCGCGCCCTGGCGGCCGATCCGCAGGCGCTGCTCATGGACGAGCCCTTCGGCGCCGTGGACCCGATCGGGCGCCGAAGCCTGCAGGAGGAGTTTCGGGCGCTGTCCCGGGAACTCGGCAAGACGGTGCTCTTCGTTACCCACGACGTGACGGAGGCCTTCCGGCTGGCCGACCGGATCGCCGTGGTGGCCGACGGCGGCATCCGCCAGGTCGGGACTCCGCACGAGATCTCGGACGCCCCCGCCGACGCGCTGGTGCGCGGCCTGATCGAGGGCGCCGCGTGAGCTTCCTCGAGTTTCTCGCCGGCCGCTGGAGCGAGATCCTCGGCCTCACCCTGGAACATGTGGTCCTCGTGGTCATCTCCACGGTCGCCGGAGTGTTGATCGCGGTGCCCCTGGGGCTGGCGATCACCCGCATCCCCGCGCTCGGCCGTCCGGTGCTCGGATTCGCGGGGGTGATCCAGACCGTGCCTTCGCTCGCGCTCTTCGGGCTCCTCATTCCGCTGCCCCTCATCGGCGGCATCGGGAGCCGGACCGCCATCATCGCGCTCGTCCTCTACGCACTGCTGCCCATCCTCCGGAACACGGTGACCGGGGTGCGCCAGGTGGATCCGGCGATCCTGGACGCTGCGAACGGGATGGGCATGACCGACTGGCAGCGGCTCACGCTCGTCGAGGTCCCCCTCGCGCTGCCGTCGATCTTCTCGGGGATCCGCATCGCGACGGTGGTCGGGGTGGGTCTCGTGACCATCGCCGCCGCGGTCGGCGCCGGCGGGCTCGGATCGCTGATCTTCCGGGGCCTGGCCATGCTCGACTCCCGGCTCCTCTTCGCCGGAGCGATACCCTCGGCGATCCTCGCGCTGCTCGCGGACGGCGGCCTCGCGATGCTCGAGGCGCGGCTCGTAGCGTCCCGCGGGGCCCCTACGTCATGAAAGAGGCCATGCGCCGCCGCCGATTCCTTGCGGGGGCCCTGGCCGCGCCGGCGGCGCTGCTGCCCTCCGGGCTGGGCAGTGCGGGATGCGGTCCCGGCGGTCCGTCGGCCGTTCTCGGCGCGAAGACGTACTCGGAACAGATCATCCTGGGCGAACTGCTGGCGCGGCTGCTCCGCGCTTCGGGCCTGGCGGTGACCGAGCGGTTCCAGATGCAGACGTTCGTCCTGCACACGGCGATCGCGAACGGCGATCTCGACTGTTACATCGAGTACACCGGGACCTCCTACTCGGCGATCATGCACGAGACGTTCGTGGCGGGCCAGACCGCGGAGGAGATCTACGAACGGGTGAAGGAGCTCTACCGGGAGCGTTTCGACCTGCGGCTCGGTCCCCCGATCGGTTTCGCGAACGACTACGTCATCGCCGTCCCGCGGGACTTCGCGAGGGAGAGGGGCGTCCGGACGATCTCCGACCTGGCCCGGATCTCGGACTACCTCTTCGTCGCCGGCTACCCCTTCTTCGAGAGGGCGGACGGGCTCCGCGGCATGATGGAGCACTACGGCTTCGCCGCGATGCCCGAGTCCATCGAGGTCGAGGTGGACATGGTCTTCCAGGTGATGGAGGCCGGCCAGGCGGATGTGGCGGTCGGCAACTCCACCGACGGACGGCTCGCCAAGCTGGACCTGCTCGTCCTCGAGGACGACCTCCGCTGGTTCCCGCCGTACGAGTCCGCGCTGGTCTACCGGCCGGACTCCCATCCGGCGGTGGCGGACCTGGCCCAGCGCCTCGGCGGCGCGATCAGCACCGAGACCATGCGCGCGCTCAACCGCCGGGTGGACGTGGACGGCGAACAGCCGGCGGATGTCGCGGCGGACTTCTTCGCGACGCTGGCCGGCTGACGTTTCCTAGTCGGCGCCGGAACGCTCCCGCCGCAGGCGCCGCCGTCCCTCCAGCAGCAGGAGCGTCAGGCCGACCCCGACGATCCCGAACGCGATGAGCGCGCTGCGCAGGACGATGCGCGTGGTGGCGGCGAAGACGCTGGTCCCGTCCGTCCGGACGCGGACTTCGAGTCCCTCACCGAGGAACCGATCGAGCGGGCGGCCCCAGGAGAGCACGTTGCCGCGCTGGAGGGGACCGTCGCTGTTGTGCTCCATGATCCGGCCTTCGGTGCGCACGCGGATCTCGACGCCTCTTCCGGATCGCGGTGAAACGGACGGCTGCGGGGCGATGGTCATCGCGAGGTCGAAGCCGCCGTCCCCGGTTTCCCGGAAGGTGCAGTCCCGGCGGAGGAGGGGCGCCTCGCACAGCGCCGCGACGGAGTCGAACCGGACCTCCGCTTCGACCTGGCCGCGCCGTCTCGCGCGGGTCCGGACCACGGTCAGTCCTTCCGCGGCAAGCTGGTTCGAGAGCGTCAGCGAGGCATCCTCCGCGCCACCGTCCGGAAGCAGGGCGACCGAAAGACGGATGACCGCAGTGCCCGACCCGTCGAGGGCGAGCCGGTGGTGCTCTTCCCACGCCGCGGGTGCGCACCCAAGGCCGGCCGCCAGGATCAGTGCGGCCCCTGCCCACCCGTAGAATCCGGTCCACTTCTCTCGATGGCCGAAGCGACGCTGCTGCTGGTGGACGGCAACAACCTGCTGTTCCGTTCGTTCTTCGCGATGCCGCGGCTGACTCGCTCGGACGGCCTGCCGAACGGCGCGCTGCACGGCTTCGTGGCGACGCTGAGGAAGATCCTGCGCGAGGAGGCTCCCGAGTACGCCGCGGTGGCCTTCGACGCGCCGGGCCCCACCTTCCGTCACGAGGCTTATCCCGAATACAAGGCGAACCGGCCGGAGATGCCCCCCGAACTGGCCCAGCAGGTTCCGTTCACGCGGGATCTTTCGCGGGTGCTGGGAGTGACGGTGGTCGAGGTCGCCGGCGTCGAGGCGGACGATGTGATCGGAACCCTGGCGCGGGCCGGGAGCGGCAGAGGGTACCGGGTGCTGGTCGTTTCCGGCGACAAGGATCTGCTCCAGCTCGTGGACGACCGGGTCAGCGTCGTGCCGCCGGCGGACACCGCGCAGCGGCTGGATCGCGCCGGCGTGGAGGCGAAGCTCAGCGTGCCTCCGGAGCGGGTGCCGGACTACCTCGGACTCGTCGGTGACTCCGTGGACAACATCCCCGGGGTTCCGGGAATCGGCCCCAAGACCGCCGCGACCCTCATCGCTTCCTTCGGCGGGGTCGAGGAGATCCTGGCGCACACGGCTGAAATCCCCCGGAAGCGCACGGCGACCCTGCTCGACGAGCACGCGGCCTCGGCGCGGCTCTCTCGCGAACTCGCGCGGCTCCGTCTCGATGTGGGGGTTCCCGAGGCGGGGGAGGGACTCCAGGGGCTTCGCTACGGAGGCCCCCGGCTGGAAGACGCCCGCCAGCTCCTCGAGGAGCTCGAACTCCGCACCCACGCCCGGGACCTGTCGCCGGCCCCGGCCGCGCGCCTCCCCGAAGTACGGACGGCCACCGGACCGGGGGACGTGGTGCGCCTCCTCGAGCGAGCCCGGGACGCGGGACGGCTCTCGGTGCACGCAACGTTCGGTCCCGTGCGCGGCCGCGATCCGGCGCCGCTCACCGCGCTGGGGCTCGCCTCCACCGCCGGGGAGGGACTGCTGGTGGCGGTCGGCGAGCGCATCGGCGAGCAGGATCTGGCGGAGGCGCTCCGGCCGGCGCTCGCGGACGGGGTGGCGCTCGTCGGGCATGAGGTGCAGCCGTTCGTCCGCTGGTGGCTGGAGCAGGGCGGAAGCCTGCCTGCGGTGGCGCATGACTCGCAGGTGGCGGCCTGGCTCCTCAACACCACGCGTCGGGCGCAGGGGTTCGGCGACGTGCTTCGCGACTATGTCGGCCTCTCGCTTCCGGAGGCGGAGGCGCCGGCGGCCACCCTCTTCGGTGCCGCCGCGCCCGACAACCGGATCGCGATCGCGGCGGCGTGGCAGCACCGTCTGGCCGAAAAGCTGGACAGTCTCCTCGAAGCCGAGGAACTCACGAGCGTCTTCCGGGACATCGAGATGCCGCTCCTGCCGGTGCTCGCACGGATCGAGACGCGCGGCATCTGCCTCGACAGCGGGGCGCTGCGCGGCCTCAGCAAGGACCTCCAGTCGCGGCTCGAGGAGTTGACGGCGCGGATCCACGAGCTGGCGGGGACCCCGTTCGACATCCAGAGCCCCAAGCAGCTCGGGGAGATCCTCTTCGACAAACTGCAGCTCCCCCAGACCGCCAAGACACAGAAGACCAAACGTGCTTCGACGCGGGCCGGCGTGCTTGAGGAGCTGGCGGACTACCACGAGGTGCCCCGTCTGGTGCTCGAGTACCGCGAGGTCGCCAAACTGAAGAGCACCTACGTGGACCCGCTGCCGGAACTGGTGGCGCCGGGAACGGGGAGGCTGCACACCCGGCTGCACCAGGCGGTCGCCGCCACCGGACGGCTCTCGAGTACGGACCCCAACCTCCAGAACATCCCGGTTCGCTCCGACCTCGGCCGCCAGGTCCGGAAGGCCTTCGTCGCCGCTCCCGGGAAGCGCCTCCTGTCCGCGGACTACTCGCAGATCGAACTGCGCATCCTGGCCCACCTGAGCGGCGACCCCGTGCTCATCGAGGCGTTCCGGTCCGGGGAAGACATCCACGCCCGCACCGCGAACGAGGTCTTCGGCGACTTCGGACTCAGCCCGGGAGAAGCGCGCCGGCGGGCCAAGATCGTGAACTTCTCGGTCATCTACGGCAAGACCGCATTCACCCTCGCCAAGGAGATCGGCGTTTCCACCGGCGAGGCGAAGGCCTTCAACGATGCGTACTTCGACCGCTACGCCCGGGTCCGGGACCTGATCGAGTCCATCCGGGAGGAGGCGCGCACGACCGGCCGTGTCACCACCCTCTTCGGACGCCAGCGGCACATCCCCGAGATCCGCACCACCCAGCGCGCCCGCCGCGAGGCCGCCGAGCGCATGGCGGTGAACGCTCCGATCCAGGGGACCGCCGCCGATCTCATCAAGATCGCGATGCTCGGCGTGGACCGGGCGCTTCTGCCGACCTCGGCAGTCGTCCTGCTCCAGGTCCACGACGAGCTGCTGATCGAGGTGGAACCGGGCGAGGCGGAAGCCGTGGGCGAACTGGTCCGCCGGGAAATGGAGTCCGTGGCGGAACTTCGGGTCCCCCTGGTTGCCGACGTCACCATCGCGGATTCCTGGGAACACTGAGGCGCTTGGGCGCCGCTACGCGTACATCGCCCGAAGGACGTCCCGGATGTCCGGCGCGTCCCGGAGGGTCTCGTTCTCGACGAACGAGATGAAACCCGGCGGGATTCCGTGGAGGGGTTCCGCCACGGAGCCGGCGATCGCCGCCAGGGTGTCGGCGTCCCCACCCAGCGAAACCGCGTTCCGGACGGCCTGCTCGAAGTCCGCCGCCTCGAGGGCGCAGACGAGCGCCTCCGGCACCGTGCGCTGGCAGGTCTCGTTGTACTCGTAGGTCTCGCGGATGGCCGCGACGTCCCGGGCGAGGTCGTATCCGTAGGTCCCGGCGACCGCGGCTGCGATCGATTCGGGGCTCTCGCCGTGGAATGCCAGCCAGATCGCGTGGGTGATGGCCCGGGCGCCCTTCATGCCCTCGGGATGATCGTGCGTGATCCTCGTGACCCGGTCGGCGGCGGCGAGCGCGTCAGCGAGGGGCCGGTCGCGGTTCAGGAAGGCGGCTGGCGAGATCCGCATGGCCGCTCCGTTCCCGTAGCTTCCGTAGGGAGCCGGCGTTTCCTCGTGGATCCAGCGGCCGAACCGCCCACCCCAGCTGCACGTGGGATAGCGGCGGCACCAGGCCTGCATCGCGGCTGCGGGATCGTGCCCGTTCAGCAGGATGTCGGCGACCGCGGCGGTGCAGACGGTGTCGTCGGTGAAGTGGCACCCTGGACCGAAGAACTCGAACCGGGTGGACCGGAAGTTCCCGAACTCGAAGCGGGAGCCGACGGTGTCGCCGATGACCGCGCCCCACAACTTCGGTCAACCCTTCAGGTAGATGCGGTCGGGGTCGAGTTCCTCCCGGAGCAGGCGGAGCATCGCCTCGTCCGGCGCCTCGGTGGTGCCGAGTGAGGGGGAAACCCGGAGATCCCAGCCGGTCGCGTCCCGCACCTGCTCGAGCGCCACCCCTGGGTGGACCGATTCGAGCGTCATCTCCCGGGTGTCGGCGTCGAAGCCGTAGACGCCAAGGTCGGTGATCACCCGGGCGGGCCCACCGCCCGGGGCGCCCATCGCCTCGCGGCTGGTCCCGCCTTCGGCCCACCCGACCGTGGTGCGGAAGTCCAGCCGCTCCACGAACTTTCTCCGGTCCTGCCGCGCGATGACCACGGTCCGGCGCGCGTTCAGGGCGATGTCCGGAGCCCCCCCGGCGCCGGGAAGCCGCACCTTGGGATGGTCGTAGTCACGCCCCACCACCGTCGTGTTGAGGTTGCCGTAGCGGTCGATCTGGGCCGCGCCCAGAAAGCCCAGGTCGGTCCGCCCGCCCTGCAGGAAGTAGAGGAACGTTTCCGCCATGGGGAGCACCTGGGCGGCGCCGCTCACGAGGCACGGGTCCCCGATCGAGATCGGCAGCCGGACGGGACGGGCTCCAAAGACGCCCGACTCGTAGATGAGGTGGCAGCGCGGCGCGTGGAGCCGGAGCGCAAGCTGAACCGCCAGGTTGGGAAGTCCCACCCCGACGAACACGCAGTCCCCATCCCGCACCTCGCGGCAGGCGGCGAACACCATGATCTCCGCCCGGGTCGCCGCGCCGGGTCGGCTCGTCACCGGTAGTCCCCATAGTCCACCGGACCCGCGAGGCGAGGTCCCGGGCGGAGGCGGTTCTGCGTCGCTTCGCCGAGGCGGGCGCGATAGGCGGCCCTGTCCGGGAGGCCGTGCACCCATTCGTCCAGGTAGCGCTCGAGCTCCGCCGGGTCGCGGGTGATGCGGTCCCACGCCAGGTAGGCCGCGTTGTCGCGGTCGTAGTAGCCCTGCACGAAACTGGGATGGGCGCTCCACGGCTCTTCCACGACCGCGTCCACGACGACCGAGGGGATCTGCGTGCGGTTCGGATCGGCGCGCACCACGTCCTCCGGGACGACCTCCTCGACCACCACGATCACCCGGCGGGCGGCGAAGGCCGCTTCCCGCTGGGCGCCCACCAGGCCCCAGATCTGGGTGTTGCCGTGGGAGTCGGCGCGCTGGGCGTTCACGATGGCCACGTCGGGATGAAGCGCCGACACGGCATCGAGCGTTTCCCCGGTGAACGGACAGGTCACCTGCTTCAGGTGTGGATTCACCCGGGGCAGGTCGGTCCCCCGGTAACCGCGCAGCGGGAAGAAAGGGAGGCCCGAAGCGGCCGCCTGGTAGCGGCAGAGCAGCCCGAAATGGGAGTACTCCTCGATTTCGAGAGGCCCCGGATAGGCCCGTTCGACCGCCCGCCGCACGGCGTGCAGCGAGCCCACGCCCGGATTGCCGAGCCAGCCGAAGACGAGCTTGCGGGCGGTGCCGGCGGCCACCATCTGGTCCATGAGCAGGTCCGGCGTCAAGCGCACGAGAGCGAGGTCGCGCCGCCGCTGGCGGATGATTTCGTGTCCCGCGGCGAACGGGATCAGGTGGGTGAACCCCTCCAGCACCACCGTGTCCCCGTCCCGCACAAAGCGGGAGACGGCCTCCTGCATGGTCAGGACCTTGGACTCGGACAGGTTGGGGACTTCCGGGAACGGATTATCGTCGGAGCGCCGGCCTCCGGCCGGCATCGCCCCCGTCGAGCGGTCCCCGGATGGGGCCGCGATCACGAACCGGGCTGCCCCGTCGGGTCCGATTGCCTTTTGGGCCCCATCCGGAGACCGCCCGGCGCTTCGCGACGATCCGCTGTAATGCGCATCCTAAGTTGCTGATTTATCGGACGGAGATAGATGATCCCCCGAATCGGGTTATCACGTCTGGCATCACAGCCGTGGCGGAGCGACAGCCCCGAGTCAAGAGGGGCAGTTACAGGAACGCTGGTAACCGTTCGGTCGTGGGGGTATCGAGCCGACGCCAGCGTCCCCGTAGAAGACGCTTCCTCAGTCGTTGTTTCGGCGAGGACGGAGCAATTCCCGACGTTCGGCCCGCTGTTCTTCCTGAATCTTCCGGAACTCCTCAAGCTGGTCTTGGGAGAGCACCGCCGCGAGTTTCCCCTCGGTCTTCTTGGCGTTGTCCTCAATGTCGGAGCGGAGGGCGCGGAGTTTGAGGAGGCCGAGCCGCCGGCGGTCGCGGCCAGCGATGCGGGCTTCGAGGTCAATCCCATGCTCTTGGAGGATTTCGAGCTGGGCGCGGAAGTGCTCCTCGAAGATCGGGGTGACCAGTTCCCGTTGCTCATCGGTGAGCGCGAGGCGACGCTCGGCCTCCTCGAGGCGGCTCTCGAGGGCGGCGATTTGATCTTCCCGGGAAGTGCCCTCCTGGGGGAATGCGTTGGACGCGGTCGCCAGCACGGCGACGACCAGCAGGACCTGTTGGGTCATGTTATCCCTCCAGGGAAGAAGGGAACGGCGCGGGTCATTCTGACCGCGTCCTTCCTGACGTGCGGACGTGCCGCGAGGGCACTCGGGATCGGCTTCACGGGCGAGAGTCGCCAGCACCGTCCGGGAGTTCCTTCTTCACGTGATCGCGTTCGCGGGCAAAGTCCCCGCGCCACCACTGCCTGAGAGGGCCGACGAGCAGCTTGACGGGACTGTAGCCGTAGTGGCCGGTGGTGACTCCGTAGCGGATGGGGCCGATCTCCCGCTGAAAGGTGCCGAACGCCCGGTCCCAGAAGATCAGCACCCCGGCGTAGTTCTTGTCGATGCACCACTCGTTGCTGCCGTGATGGACCCGGTGAAGGCTCGGGGTGTTCAGCCCGCTGTGTTCGACGAACCCGAGCTTCCGGATCGCTTCGGTGTGGATGAAGAACTGGTACACCAGCGACAACGCCAGGGCCGCCAGGAGATACTCGGGCTTGAACCCGGCGAGCACCATCGGGACATAGGCCAGCGGCGACACGATGCGCCCCAGGATGTGCAGCCGGAAGGCGATGGACAGGTTCAGCGTCTGCGCCGAGTGGTGGATGTGATGGACGGCCCAGAGCAGCGGGATCTCGTGGCTCAGCCGGTGGTACCAGTAGAAAGCCCCCTCGGCGAGCACGAAGGTGGCAAGGAAGGGGATGAGTCCGTCGTCGAGTTGCAGGAAGGACCACGATTCGGCCACCTTGAGGATGCCGAACTGCCAGAGCAGGGTCAGCGGCCCCAGCAGCCCGTTGAAGAGGTAGACGCAGAAGGAAGCGGCCGAGTCCTTCCAGTCATAGGAACTCGTCCGGCGCTGGATCTTCAGAACGATCCACTCGATCAGGATGAAGAGCGTGACGACGACGGGGCCGCCGAACTTCAGCCGGTCGATGTACCCGCCGGTGCCGAGCTCCAGCGATTCGAGCCAAGGACCGGCGTTCCGCGGCCCTTGGAATTCCCCGAGCGCCAACAACCCGGCGACCGCCAAGCAGACCAGGTAGAAGAATCCGAGCTGACGTGCGGTTGAGCGGCTCTCGCTAGTCATCCACGTTCACAGCCGCCAGGCCCCGGTGAGCGCTTGCCGCACCTCGGCCCGCCAGGTGGCCTCGTCGGGGCGGGCCTCCCGGCCGCGGACCGCGAGTTCCCTTGCCCCCGCCGGCGCTTCCTCGAGCGACAGGTGCGGCAGGCGCTGGTCGGGCCGGCGCTGCCGGCTCCGCACCGGGCTCGCGGCGATCCGGAACAGCCAGGATTCGAACTTGCCGGACTCCTGGTAGCGTCCCGCGGCGCGGTAGACCCGGACGAAGGTCTCCTGGGCGAGATCGGCGGCGGCGGCCGGGTCCTCGACGAGGTTCAGGAAGTACCCGAAGAGCCGCCGCTCGTAGCGCCGGACCAGCGGCTCGAAGGCGTCGAGGTCGCCCGCCTGGACCCGCGCCATCAGCGCGGCGTCGGAATCGAGCACCGCCGCCCCGGGGCCGGAGGCGGCGAAGGGGATTGCCGGACTGGCGGGATTCAACGCCGCGTGAGCCATGCGCTTCGAGAGGACAAAACGCACGGACGCACGATCCGTTCCCGGGGCGGGGTCGATCCGGCCGGAGAAAGGAGCTCGTGTGCTGGCGCACACGTCGGCGAGTTCCGATTTGTCGTTTCCTTTTGTGAACGGGGGTAACCCCCTTTCATCCATAGTGATCTGTTTCCATGCGTGCCCAAGCAGAGCCATAACGACCTATATGCCGAGAACACCAACGGTTTCTGTCCTTCGCGTCGATCCCCGTACCGTCCCCTGTCTTGCCCCTGGAGTGCTAGACTTCCCGCCGATTGCGTGGGCCAGTCAGTGGGCCTCACTCTCTCGGAGACGGCAATATGGCGAACATGACCGCAGCACGGGCCAAGGCCCTCACTAAACCCGGCCGCTATGGCGCCGGGGGCGGCCTCTACCTGCGGGTGCGGGCCACCAAGGTATGGGTCCAGCGGATCACCGTCAACGGCGTCCGCCGCGACATCACCATCGGTCCCTTCGACTTGGTTTCGCTCGCCGAGGCCCGCATGGTCGCCCTCCAGAACCGCCGCGTCCTCTGGGAGGGGAAGGACCCCATCGCCGAGCGCCGCCGCGGGGGCGTCCCCACCTTCCGGGAGGCGGCGGAGCGGACCCTGGCGGAGCGCCGGGCCAACTGGCGGGGCGATCGGTACGCGGAGGCGTGGGAGCGGACCCTTGCGCGGTACGTCCTCCCCACGCTCGGAGCGATGCGGGTGGACGCGATCCGGGGGGACGACGTGCTCCGGGTGCTCTTCCACGAGGACCTCTGGAACCGGAAGCCGACCACCGCCCAGCGGGTGCGCCAGCAGGTCCGCACGGTGCTGGGCTGGGCGCAGGCGCGGGAGTTCGTGGAGCGGAACGCGGCGGGGGAGGCCATCGACGGGGCGCTCCCGAAGCGGCGGCGGCGGGCGAAGAGCCACCGCGCCCTCCCGCACGGCGAAGTGCGCGAGCTCTTGGCGAAGGTGGAGGACTCGCGTTCGCGGGCGGCGGTCCGCCTCTGCCTCCGGTTCCTGATCCTGACGGCGGCGCGCAGCGGCGAGGCGCGGGGCGCGCGCTGGTCGGAGATCGACCTGGAAGGTCGCACCTGGACGCTCCCCGGGGAGCGGATGAAGGCGGGGAAGGAGCACCGGGTTCCCCTGAGCCCTCAGGCGGTCGCGGTCCTGGAGCGCGCCCGCGGGCTACGGAGCCGGAAGGGTTGCGACCTGGTGTTCCCCGGCCGTTCGGGTGAGCGGGAGTTGAAGGACATGGCGCTGACGAACGCACTGTGGTCGGCGGGCGTGGGGGAGCGTGCGACGGTTCACGGGTTCCGCTCGACGTTCAGCGACTGGAGCGCGGAGCGTGGGAACGCGCCGATGCTGGCGGAGGCGGCGCTGGCGCACACGGTCCAGGGGGTGGAGGGTGCGTATCGGCGGACGGATCTGTTCGAGGAGCGGAGGCCGGTGATGGACGCCTGGGGAGAGTACGTCGGGGCTGTCGCTTAGGACTCCGAGCCTGCCCGGAACCGGATCGGGAACCGGCCGCTTGATAGAGTCGGGGGCAGCCCAGACAGCCCTACATCACAAACGCGGCTGGCGCACTGGGTGCTTCCCCGTCAGGGTTCCTCGTTCGCCCGCTCCTTCGGGAAGCGCGCCAGCCGCCCACCGGATACAGTCCCCGCATGATCGACGGGAAGCTCAGGTTCGGGAAGATCATCTGGCGCACGCAACAGCAGGATCACTCCGCCTCCGTCCCGGACCCTCGGATCGAGTTGAAGGCTGGCACGTTCGTGGACTACGTCGACCGTCGCGGTGCCGCGCGGATCGTGGTCGAATCGCATGACGCGGACGCGCTCTTGGCCTACCGGGCCATGTGGTGCCAGCGACTCGTCGAGGGAGTGTCCTACCAAGTGCCGACCCCGCCGCCCGGTGTGCGCATCTGGGTGGAGTCCGTCGAGGCGGCCGCGTAGGACTCCGGGAAGACGGCCCGGCCCGGGTCGCCCTCGGGGCCGCTTTCGTACGCAACTAAGTCAGACCCCCCTTAGTTGCGTACTTAAGTGCGTACCTATCGCTGACACCCGGAACCGAAACCGGTTGTCTCCGTCGCGTTTCGGCGGCCTGCCGCGGAATCCGCTCTCCGCTTTTTGGGGCGGAGAGCGGGGCTGGGAGCGACCCGCCCTTTCTTGTCGAAAAACTGCCCCGGAGGAGAGTGCTTGTCTCACTCTTCCCTCCGGTGCCGGCGGTCGCTCCCAGCCCGCGCCTGTGGCGCGAGTGATCCCTGCGGGAAGGCCATGAACCCGCCGTCGGGCGGGGGGAGGCGCTGGTCGGCCAGGTCTCCGCTGCCGGAGTCACGGCCAACCCGACAGCGGAGGAATCGAGGAATCTATGGAATCAGGCGTCACACCACTCGAAGATCATGACGCAGACCTCAAGCTGGAAGTCCCGCACCGCGGCGCAGTTGCTCCCGCTGCAGTCGTGGTACTCATCCCACACGGATTGAATGCAACTGAGCGCCTCCCAAGTGCAATTCGCCTCGGCGGTTGCGGGGATCGTGAACGCGAGCACGACTGCCAGCAGAACGAGTAAGGCGAGTTTTCTGCTCAATGCCGGTTCTCCCTGGCTTTCTGCGCCGCTTGGAACCGCTCGAGCATCCGCGCACCGTCCGTGGCCGTCACGTACCGGAGCTCGATCGAGCGGTTCACGATTTCCTCGTACGCCGCCATGTACTCCTCTGGAGTGCGGGGTGGTTCCCACGTCCCGTTGCGCGCCGCCTCAAGCATCGCATCGACCTGAGCCTGACGCTCCGCGATGACGTTTTCAGGAACGCCCCGCTCCTTCATGTCTGCGATGGCGGCGTGAAACCGCGTCAGAGCCTGGGCGATCACAACATCCGTGATGACATCGCCTCCTTCGTCCCCTGCTGACGCGGTGGCCGGGTCAGCAGCCGGCGCCGTGGCTGGGGTTTGGGACTGGCACGCGGCCCAGAACCCTCCCCCGAACAGCAGTGCCGCCGCGATCAGGCGCCAGTGGTTGATGTGTCTCATACGGTTTTCCTTTCCGGGCCTTCGCCCGATCAAAAGCAATACGCAAAGGGTTTGCCGAAGCTGGTTCCTCACCGAGCCGCGACGACTCTCTTGTTTAGCCGCCTCCGCCAGTCTCCGCAACGCTCCTGCCGGTTCCCATCGCCGGAGGAGCACCCCGGTCCCTGTTCTGCCTCGGGTGACCCAGCGGACAGCGAGCACCCGATGGGTTGCCAGCGGGTGCGCGGATCCTCCCCGAGGGCGTTCTAGACCTCGTGGAGGACTTCTGCCGAGGCGACGGCGGCAGGGTTCGCCCGCGGGACGCGGGTGACCACACGGTGCGCCGCTGCGCGGTGAGAGCGCACCGGTGCGGGGGTTCGGGGGGCTGCGCCCAAGGCTGCGCCCCCGTCCGTCCGCTGCCTCATCAGCGGCGCGGGAGCCGGGGTTCGAAGGGGGGCGCAGCATCCCCTCGCCAGAGCCCAATGTATATACATTGGGTAGGCTGGCCCAACACCAAGTTGGCCTGCCGATTCTGGCCGTCTGCTGCCGAATTCCGGCTCCTCAACCGAGGCTGCAAACCGTCACGTGAGTCCGGCGATGAGCACGAGAAAGGTATCGAGTAGAGGGCCGAGACTCAGCGCGCTCGAATCCGGAGATCGTCGAGAAGCAGCGCGAGCCCTTGATTGTGCAACTGACGAACGCGCTCCCGTGAGAGATTGAGCTCTCGGCCGATCGCCGTGAAGCTCACTGGTTCGCCATCCAAGAGGCCGTAATGGCGCTGAATCACGTGTCGTAGACGATGCGGTAGCTCGGAGAGAGCAGCATGGAGGAGGGATCGCTGCTCGGCGATCCAAGCGCACTCCAAGGGATTGGGCTGCTCCAAGTCCGCGACGGACGAGCACAGCGGTTCGCCTTCCGGGCCAGCGGATGCATCGAGAGACTCGACGTCCGGGATGCGCCGTATCGTGGTTCGGAGACGGTCCGTCGAAACGCCAAGTGCACGGGCGCAATCCTCCACCGTCGGTGGCTCATAGTGGCCGGAGCGGCAGCATTGATTGTGGGCCTCCTGTTCGAGGTCGTCCAGCACGCCCGTCGCCCGTCGCCGCAGCCCCAGCACATCCAGGGGAATCCGAATCGTCCGGCTCTTGATCGAGATCGCACGGCAGATCGCCTGCCGGATCCAGCCCGTCGCGTAGGCGGGGAACGGAACTCCCCGCTCGGGGTCGAACTGGCGGATTGCCGCGAGGAGGCCCAGGTTCCCCTCCTGAATGAGGTCTTCAAGCGGCAAGCCGAAGCGCCGATATGGCTTCGCAATCCGTACCACGAGGGCGAGGTTCCCCTCCACCATCTCGTTGTAGCTCGCCCAGAACGCCTCCTCCGTCCTGTCGGCGCGCTGAGCGCCTGGAGTCTTGGCACTCCTCGCTTCGTGCATCGTCTGACAGCAGTGTCTCGCGCCGTCTGCTGAGATCTGCCGGCACCGGCGGACTTGCCGAAGATAGATGGCCAATGCGCCGTAATCTCCATTTGGCGCTTCGGTCGACGGGTCGGCGCTGGCACCCGCCAACCCGGACGACCGGGCGATGTCGTCCTGGCCCGCTCCGACCTGATGCTCCTCCGGGAAGTCGTCGGGGAGGTCGTTGGTCTCCGCTTCGTTCAAGTTGGCGTCCAATCCCGGTGTTCTCGCGGCCCGGACGAATGGCTCGACGCAACGCGAGAGGGATTACGCCCGAGTCAGCTCATCGTGCGACCGCACCACCCATCTTTTAGCCGCGTCCACCGCGCGCCGCAAGTCGGACCGCTCCGGATCGCAGGCGGTCCGTAAGGCGGGCAATGCGGGGCCATGGCGAAAGGACGAGTCGCGACCAGCGACGGTTGGGATCGGGACCCTTGGCAGCTGCCCTTGGCCCGGCTAAACACATGGGACGCGACCCAAGGCGGGTCGCAGGAGGTCTCAAGAACATGCACACAACTCCCACGGGGATCAGGCTGGTCGTAGTAGCCCTTCCGTTCCTGTTTGGCAGTCTGGCTGCCTCGTGCGGCCTCGAGGACACCGGAGTCTCTCCACCCGCGCCCGGCCCACCCGAAGCCAGGCCGAAGACGCAGCGTTCTACCGCTGTCGTTTCGCCGGCGACTGCACCGGAATCGCGATCCGTGGCCGCATCCCCGGTAGTTCCGGATGCCGCCCAGAACGCGTCACGGACCGCCAGCATCGCCGTTCAACAGGCCCAGTCGCCCAACTTTCAGGCCTTCGATGCAGCCCTGGAGGAGCTGCTGACCGAGCTTCCGGTGGTGATCGAACAAGCAGTGGATGTCGGGCAATCCAAAGCCAGCGTGAATGCGAGCTTGGTCCCAGGTTTCATGGGAATTGTCGCGCGCTTGGTGACTCTCAGAGACGACACCTACATCCCGGCACGTCCAGAGACCATGAACTCGGCACGTTCGGTTCCTTGCACGGAATGTTCAGACAACCTCACGAGCTGCCTCGATGATGCCCTGGACAATTTCGTGGATTGCGTCTTCGATTGCGGCTTTATGGACGGCGACTGTCGGCGGGATTGCAAGGAGGCCTGGCGCTCGGAAAAGGCCGCCTGCTACGAGGCGCACCGGGACTGCACCCGGAGGTGCACACCAAAATGAGTGGGAGGATGCTTCCGCTCCGGGTCGGGGGCGGTGTCGCGCTCGGCTTTGCCGTCGGGCTGGCGCTAACGAACAAGGTGATTGAAGGAGGCAAGACAGATTGGCAGGCGACGGGCCTGCTGGGGTGGGGAATCATGGTCGGGACCGCCGCTGGATTCCTGGCCGGCTGGGCGGTCCGGCACTGGCTCGGGGACCGGCTGAAGGCGCAAGCCACGCATTGGATCCTCCTGGGCCTGGCGCTGGGGCCGCTGTGCGCCGTGGTGATCCATGCGGTGTTCTGGGACCTGGGGCCTTCATTCCTGGGAGTCAGCCGCGGGGTCGCGGCGATCGGCCTGTGGAACGGGATGCTCCTGGGTTTCGTTTTCGGGAATCGGCCGTAGTGGTCAATGCGTCGGTGGCGCAGTGTTCCCGTGCAGGCCCAAAACTCACCAGAGAATCCCGTCCGCGCGGGGGGCCTCGGCGGGGGCCAGTGAACCGGATCGGTGTCCGTAAAGCCAATGGGGTCATCGGGTTACGGTTGTGACGGTGGCGGACCCCCTTTCACACTTTCCCCCGAAAACGTCGGCAGCGAACCTCAGGTTCGCTGCCATGTTGTTCTTCGCTCGTTCAGACAGAACAGCGGCTGGCGCCGCCGGCTCGGAGCGCCGGCCTCTGGCCGGCATCGCCGACCAAAGGGAGGCGAAACCTGCCCAGTGGCTCGGGCTACCCGTGCCGCTCCAGCCACGCCTTGAGCCTTCGCGCCTCTTCGCCGGCCGCCGGATCGCGTTCCGTCTGCCAGAGCCGGGTCTGCACCACGAAGCGGTCCATGTCGTCTGGCGGCGTTTCCTGTTCGAGGATGCGGCGTACCTGACTCCTGAAGAAGCTGCCCCAATGCGGCTGCCGGCCGTCGACATCCGTGAAGCCGTACTCCCTGGCCAGGCCCCAGCTCGAGAAGAGCCCGCCGCTCTTCTCGCCGACGTTCGGATCGGCGGCAAGGGCTGCCACCGCGCGCCCGACGAAACACGGCGTTTCGGATTCGGCGAAATAGGGATCCTTCCCGATGGCGTTCCGCCAGTTCTCTTCGGTCACCCCGAAGTGGTCGAGCACAGCTTCCGAACGAAGAAACCCGGGAGTGAGCGCGAGCGCGGTCACTGGATGTGCGTGCAGGTCGGCCGCCATCGCGGTTGCGAGCCGGATCACCGCGTTCTTGGCGAGGTCGTAGAAGAGATTGCCGCGATATCCGGCCGTGTCGCCGTCGGTCACCTCGACGATCAGCCCGGAGCCCTGTTCCACCATGAGCGGCGCCCCGTGGCGGCTCGTGATGATGTGGGTGTGGACGGCGCGTTCGAGCAGGGTCTGCCCCTGGGACACGGAGAGCTCCCAGAAGGGCGATCCCCATTCGGTGAGCGCATCGCCGCCCCAGATGTCGTTGACCAGGACGTCGAGGCGGCCGGAATCGGACCGGACGCGGGCGAAGAGTCGTTCGACCTCGGCCTCGATGGTGTGGTCCGTCCGCACCGCGATCCCCCGGCCGCCCTCGGCCGTGACCCGTTCCGCGGTCTCCTCGAGCGTCTCCGTTCGTCCGGGGGTCGCGGGCCGTCCCCGGACGCTGCGGCCGGTGCAGTACACGGTGGCCCCCGCGGCGCCCAGCATGCGCGCGATCCCGCGTCCGGCGCCGCGGGTCGCGCCGGCCACGACGGCTACCTGATCGCGGAGCGGTTTGTCGGGCATGCGGAGAGCGATTCAGGCGAAGGCGGAGAGCAGGCGGTGGCCGATCTCGGCGAGGTCGTCACGGCGGATTGTGAGCGGGGGCGCGAGCACCACCAGGTCCCCCTGTCCCTCCGGTCCGCCGACGGGGTACACCAGCAAGCCACGCTCCCAGGCGGAGGCGGCGACCTGCCGGGCCGAGCGCCCTCCGGCGCTTTCCGGATGGAGCGCGATCCCCGCGAGCAGCCCGCGGACCCACCATCCCTCGACCGCCGGTCTGTCTCCGAGGGGTTTCAGAGCAGTGCGGAACTCGTTCTCCAGGGACGCCGCGCGCTCGACCAGACCCTCGTCGCGGATCACCTGCAGCACCTCCCGGACGACCGCGGCGACCACCGGATGGTGCGAGAACGTGAACCCGTGACGGAAGTCGGGGGCGACCGTCTCGACCACCTCGGGTTTCGCGACGACCGCCCCTCCGGGGAGGAAGCCGGACGTCAGGCCCTTGCCGAGGACGAGGATGTCCGCGTCCACGCCGGCGTGCTCGGAAGCCAGGAAACGCCCGGTCCTGCCGCACCCGCTGAGCACCTCGTCCGCGATGAGGAGGACGCCCGTTTCGGCGGTCGTGCGCCGGACCGATCGCAGGTAGTCCTCCGGCGGTGCGAATCCTCCGCCCGAGGCGCCGAGCACCGGCTCCACCAGCACCGCCGCGACACTTTCCTCCGCACTCTCGACCGCTCGCCCCACCTCGGATGCGCAGGCGACCTCGCACTCCGGATAGCGGAGACCGAGCGGGCAGCGCGGACACCAGGGCGCCGCGACGAGCGGCATGTCCGCGAGCAACGGGAGGTAGGGGGCCCGGAGCGAATCCCGTCCGGAAACCGCGAGCGCCCCCAGGGTATTGCCGTGGTAGCCGGGCCGTTGCGCGACGATCCGATGGCGCTCGGGACGGCCGCCGGCCAGCGCGTGGGCGCGCGCCAGCTTGATCGCGGTCTCTACCGCCTCCGCGCCGCCCGGAGTCAGGTAGACCTTGGCGTTTTGGTAGGCCGGGGGCAGCGCATCGACCAGCAGGGCGGCCATTTCCTCCATGGCCGCGGTGGTGAACTGGGCGCCGTGGACGTAATCCACCTCCGCGAGCTGTCGGGTGGCGGCCTCGACGACCTCGCGGCGCCCGTGTCCCACACTGATCGCGAGTGCACCGCCGCAGGCGTCCAGCCAGCGGCTGCCGTCGTCCGCCTCGATCCACGCGCCGGCCGCCCGTTTCGCGATCCGGTAGGTGCGCTCGAGGTCCCGGTAGAAGACCGCACTGTCCGGGTAGCGGAGGGTGGCGGCTCCTTCCGGGAACGCGTTCACGGGGCGGCGCCGGCTGCCGGCAGGAAACCGGGGAGATCCGCGATGGTCGGCAGCAAAACGTCAGGCCTCGCCGACCGGAGCATCGCCTCGTTGCTGAAGTTGCTCACGATGGCGGCGGTCAGCGTGCCGGCGCTCTTTCCCATGGCGACGTCTTCCGGCCGGTCCCCCACATAGAGCGCGTTCCGCGGCTCCACGCCGAGACGGGAAAGGGCGAGGAGCAGTCCCTCGGGGTGGGGCTTCTTGTTCTGCGTGTCCTCGAACGCCACGAGCGCGTCGAAGCGATCCGCAAGACCCAAACGGTGGAGGTCCTCGTGAAAGCGCTGCCGATCGGCGCTCGTGACCACCCCGAGCCGGAGTTTCCGGTCCGACAGGCTTCGAAGCGCACGAAGCGCATCCGGGAACAGTTTCACGGCGCGACGGCGCTCGAGGTACTTCGCGCTCCAGATGGCGCCTGCCTCGTCCCAGCGGCTCTCGGGAATCCCGAGTTGCCGGTAGGTCTCGTGCCAGTCGGGCCGGTAGGTGGCCTGGTAGCGGGCTTCGTCCATCCGAATCCCGAAGTGCTCGAACACCGAGAGCGAGGCGTAGCGGGTGGTCGCGAAGCTGTCCGCCAGGGTGCCGTCCCAGTCGAAGAGAACGGCGGAGACGGTGGGCATGCGACGCGGGAGCGGAGCGAGCCTACCCCAGGAACGAACGGCTCCGCGTCCCTTCCCGACGGGTAGAATCCGCGCCGATGCTGACGTGCCGCGCCTCTTTCGTGGAGACCGGAATTCCGGAAATCGGCCGCCTGGAACTGCTGAGTACCGATCAGGGCCTCGCGGCCATCCTGTTCTGTGACGCACGCCGTTCCCGGGCCTCCGCCGCCTGGCGCCGGCGGAACGTCGGGTCCGCGGTTCCGGCCTCGCCCGGAGAGCACGACGGCTACGCGCGCCAGATTCGGGAATACCTGGCCGGGGATCGCGAACGGTTCACCTTCCCGCTGCACCGGACCGGCACTCCCTTCCAGCGCGCCGTCCTGGATGCGGTGGCGAGCGTGCCGTTCGGCGCCCGCGCCAGCTATCAGGACGTTGCCCGCGCGGTCGGGAACCCCGCGGCCTGCCGGGCGGTTGGCGCGGCGAACGGCGCGAATCCCCTGCCGCTCGTCATTCCGTGCCACCGGATCGTCGGCGCGTCGCAGAAGTTGACCGGATACGGCGGCGGCCTCGACGCCAAGCGCTGGCTGCTCTCGCTGGAATCTCCGGCCAGGCTCGCCCTGGCATCCTGAATACCTGCGTCCGCCAAGTTCTTCCAGACCACCATGACATCACTTCCAATCCCCCGTGCTCCGGCGGCCCTGCTGCTCGCTTTCCTCCTCCCCGCCTGCGGCGGTGGCGGCGATGCGGTTTCGCCCGAGTCCGAACCCGCCGTCGAAACGACCCCGATGGAAACCACCATGCCTCCAACCGATCCCGAGTCCGATTTGCCCACGCCCGGTCCGTCCGCGGTGTTGATGCGCACGAGCGCCGGCGACCTGACCATCGAGCTGTACCCGAACGAAGCGCCGGAGACCGTCCGGAACTTCCTCCAGTATGTGGAAGACGGCTTCTACGACGGAACCATTTTCCATCGGGTGGTTCGCGGGTTCGTGATCCAGGGCGGCGGCTTCACCGCCGACATGATGGAAAAAGAGACGCGCGCCCCCATCGAGAACGAGGCCACGAACGGTCTCATGAACCTGAGGGGCACGCTCTCGATGGCGCGGACCATGGACCCGCACAGCGCGACCTCGCAGTTCTTCATCAACACCAAGGACAACGCGATGCTCGATCACACGGCAACCACTACCAGGGGATGGGGGTATGCCGTCTACGGCATGGTGATCTCGGGCATGGAATCCGTGGACCAGATCGAGGCTTCCCGGGTGGTGAGCCGCGCCGGGCACAACGACGTGCCGGAGACGCCGATCGTCATCGAGTCGGCGACCGTCGTGGCCCGTTAGACAGGCCCGCAGACAGCGATCAGGACTTCCGGCCAGCCGCTGGCGTCCGCAAGCGGGTAGGGGGCATGCCGCGTCTCGCCCTCGCCGGGAAGGCGGAGGATGTTGCGCGCCTGGTGCAGCTTGCGCGCCAGGACCGGGGAGAGCGCCGCGAGCGTCGAAAGCCGCCGCTTGTGCCCCTCGGAAGCCGTCGTCTGGCCATACCACGCGAAGCGGTCGAACCCGGCTCGCAGCAGGCTCTCGAACTCGGAGCGGGCGTACTCGCGGACATGGAACGGATTGTCGGGACGGTCCCTGAGCGTCCGGCCCGGACTGATCACCTCCCGTTCCGGCGTCGAGCAGAGGAAGATCCCTCCCGGAGCCAGAACGCGCCGCGCCTCCCGAACCACGGCGCGGTCGTCCTCCACGTGTTCGATCGTCTCGAAGGACGCGTAGAGATCGAAGCTCCCGTCCCGGAAGGGCAGGCGCGAAGCGTCCGCGAGGACCCCGCGGAGGGCGCCGGCGCCGGAAGCCGGCAACTCCGCCTCCCGGAACGCCTCCGGGGAGCGATCGGCGGAAACAACGGAGCGGGCGTCCCCGGCCTTGAGGATTCCCGATCCGTATCCGGCGCCGGACGCCAGATCGAGCACCCGCTTCCCCGCAGCGTAACCGGCCGCCCATCGATAGCGCGCCACGTGCTGGTTCCGGAGCCAGGGGGAGGCGAAACGGTGCAGCGCGAGTCTTTCCACGGGACCTGGTGTTCTATCTTCCCTGAGCGAGCGACGTAAGCTGAAATGAGGGACGACGAGTGCGGGGTGAGCGCCTGTTTCCCGGCCTTCAACGACGCACGTTCGATCGGGTGGGTAGCTCACCGGGCGCGCGAGGCGCTCGAGAGCGCGGGGCGGGACTTCGAGATCCTGATCCTGGACGACGGGAGCGTCGATGAGACCGCGCAAGTCCTCGAGCGCCTGGCCAGGGAGATTCCGGGACTGAAGACGCTCGGGCACGAGCGGAACCGGGGCTACGGCGCGACCCTCCGGGATCTCTTCGCGGCCGCTCGTTTCCCTCTGGTCGTCTATACCGACGGGGACGGCCAGTTCGACCCCAGGGAACTCACCCGCCTGCTCGACGCGGCCGGCCCGGACGTCCAGCTGGTGAACGGCTTCCGGCGGGAGCGGGCCGACGGACCGCTCCGGAGGATTCTCGGCCCGCGCTTCCATCGGGTGATCGCGGCGACGTTCGGGCTTCCGGTGCTCCGGGACTGGGACTGTGATTTCCGCCTCTTCCGGCGCGACCTGCGGATCGAGGCCTCGATGACCTTCGACGACGGAACCGCCGTGGTGGAGTTCCTCGCCGCGCTCGGCGACCGGGACGTCCGGTTCGCCGAAGTGGAAGTGAGTCACCACGAGCGCCGCGCCGGTGAGAGCCAGTACTTCCGGCCGCGGTCGGTCATCTCCGGCCACCGGAATCTGCTCCGCCTCTGGCGTCGGCGCGGATCGCCACCGATCCGGCTGCGGGCGTGGTGGAGCGCCGCCGGGGACCGTTAACGCAGGACCGCGACCACCCCGGCGCCCTCGCGCACCGCGATCACCCGGCCGTCCGCCGTGAGGTTGCCGAGACGCTCCGCCGCGCCTCCCGGCCAGCGCACGACCACGTCCAGGATCGTCTCGCCGTCGCCGGCCCCGAGGTGGACGCGCGGATCGTTCGACGACAGGAAACTCCCGCTGCGGTGCGCCTCACGGAGTCGCCGCACCCCGTCCCCGGTGGAGAATGCCACCCGGGCCCCGGTCCCGTCACGCGGCGCCCGGGTGCCCACAGGCTGTAACGTGACCCCGCGGCCCCCGCTCGCGTTCCGGAACAGCGCCGCTTCCTCATCGATGTTCACGACCACCAGGTCGGGTAGCGCGTCGCCGTCGAGGTCCCCGAAGGCGACCCCCCGGCTCGAGCGTTCCGGCCCGTCCCACTCGTCTTCGAGAAACGTCCCGCCGCCCTGGTTCCGGAAGATCTGGTTCTTCATCAGGTAGCGCGTGCCGCTGCCGGCGGCTTCGGCGTCCGGGTAGACGTGTCCGTTGGCGATGAAGAGATCGAGCCACCCGTCGGCGTCCAGGTCGATGAACCGGGTCCCCCAGCCCAGGTAGAACCAGCCCGGCATCCGCAGCTCGTTCCGGGTGGTGCTGTCCTCGAAGAAACCGCTTCCCGCGTTCCGGTAGGCGGTGTTCGTGTCGTGGGAGAAGTTCGTCACGAAGAGATCGAGCTGGCCGTCCTCGTCGAAGTCGCCGGCGTCCACCCCCATGCCCGCCTGGGCGAGGCCGTCCACGTTGTAGGCGGTCCCGGAGAGGAGCGCCTGTTCGGTGAACCTGCCCTGGCCGTCGTTCACGAAGAGGTGGTTCGGCACCGAGTCGTTCGCGACGTAGAGGTCGGCATCCCCATCCGCGTCCAGGTCTCCCGCGACCACCCCCAGGCCGTAGCCGGCCTCGGCGGCGGCTATCCCCGACCCCGTGGTGAAGTCCTCGAACGTCCCGTCGCCCCGATTGCGGAAGAACCCGTCTTCCGCCGGAATCAGCCCGGAGGGACCGCAAAAGACCGGAAGCCCGAACCAGACGCAGTTCGCCGCGGCGCCCGGGAGCGGGAGCGACTCGATGGAGTCCTCCGTGTAACCGAGCACCACCAGGTCCAGGTCGCCGTCCCCTTCGGCGTCGAGGAACGCCGCGGAGGTGGAGTAACCGGGGTGCGAAGCGCCACCGGCGGCGCGGACGCGCTCGAAGGTGCCGTCCCCCCGGTTTCGGTAGAGGACGTTTTCGCCCAGATTCGTGACGTAGAGGTCCGGGAAGCCGTCGTTGTCGACGTCCGCCGCCGCGACTCCGTAACCCCAGCCGGTGTCGCCGACGCCCGCGGCCTCGGTCTGGTCGCTGAACCGGAATCCCCCTTCGTTCCGGAAGAGCCGGTTCGGCAGCCCGGGACCGGTGGTCCGGTCCTCCAGCGGGGCGCCGTTGATGAGGTAGAGGTCCAGGTCGCCGTCCTGGTCATAGTCGAGGAGGCCGGCGCCCGCCCCGAGGGAAGAGACGATGAACCGCTTTTCCGGCTCTCCGCTCACGTTCCGGTAGTCGATTCCGCTGGCTCCGCTCACTTCCTCGAGACGGATCTGGCCGCCGGTGGCGCTGAACCCGGCCGACCCGGGCAGGAGGAAGAGGACCGCGAGCGCGGCGGAGACGTGGCGCCAGCGACGCCGTCCGAACGTCACCGGTTCCGGCGGAGGCGCGTCGCCGCTTCGAGGAGTTCGGCGTTGTCCGGCCAGTCGGAAAGCGCGGCTTCGAGTACCCCGAGCGCCTCCTCCGGCTGGCCGCTCGCTGCCAGCGCCTCGGCGTAGAGCAGGTGGTGCACGGGTTCCGCGGCAGCCAGGGCCAGCAGCCGGCCGGACTCCTCGACCGCGAGGCCGGGCGCCCCGCCGACGATCAGATGGGCGATCAGCGCCATCTTGGGCTCGCGGGCCGCCGGGTTCGCATTGACCATCGCCTTCAGTTCGTTCGTCCGATCGGAGAACTGCCGGAGTTCGGCGAATCGCTGGAGGTGTCCGCGGCCCTTCTCCGCCTGGGCGGGAT
>VXWI01000072.1 GCA_009835985.1 Acidobacteriota bacterium
GGGCGAGGGGGGCCTGTTCGAAGCGGCCGATGGCGTCGTCGAAGACGGTCATGGGGTCGGTGGTGTCTCCTTCCGGGTCACCGGCGCCGGTGCCGCTGCAGGCGGAAAAACTGGCGGCGAGGAGGCACCCACCGGCGACCATCGAGATTGAGCGGAATGCGTTCACGGGCAATCCTCCAGGGCGGGCGAGTTTACGCAGGCAGATCCGGAAGCGTGTCCCTCGACGACTCCAGAGCCGTTCGCCGGGCCGGGCATGCGTCAATTCTGGAGCCGGCTGCCCAGAGCCTAGGGCGATAACGGAGCCGGCCGGTTCAAGCCTGGGGCGATATCGGGGTCGGCGCGTTCACGGGGTACGCCGTGAGGGTTGACAGCGTTGCGACGTGCGCGGCGCCGAGCGCCGCGCGTGCCGGCTGAAGCGGCGTTCCAAGCCGTTGCGCCACTTCGCCGTCCCGGGCTGCTCACTAGAATCACGCCGCGTCAGGAAGCACTGTTTGGCCCGGCTCAAGTCCCACATCTCGACGGACTCCGACGAATTCCGGGCGAATGAGGCGCACAACCGCGAACTCTGCGAGACGCTGCAGGAGCGGCTGGCCGAGGCCCGCCAGGGGGGCGGCGGCCGGGCGCGGGCCCGCCACGCCGAGCAGGGCAAGCTCTTCGCGCGGCAGCGGATCGAACGGCTCGCCGATCCCGGTTCGCCGTTTCTGGAGATCGGACCGCTCGCCGCCCACGACTGCTACGACGCCCCCACGCCGGCCGCCGGTCTGGTCACCGGGGTGGCCTCGGTCTCCGGCCGCCTGGTCATGGTGGTCGCGAACGACGCCACCGTGAAGGGCGGGACCTACTACCCGCTGACGGTCAAGAAGCATCTCCGAGCCCAGGAGATCGCGGCCCGCTGCGAGCTGCCCTGTGTGTACCTCGTGGACAGCGGAGGCGCGTTCCTGCCCCTCCAGGCCGAGGTCTTCCCCGACCGCGACCACTTCGGCCGGATCTTCCGCAACCAGGCGGTCATGAGCGCCCGCGGCATCCCGCAGTTGGCGGCGGTCATGGGGATGTGCACGGCCGGCGGCGCCTACGTCCCCGCCATGAGCGACGAGGCCGTCATCGTCGAGGGAACCGGGACCATCTACCTCGGAGGCCCGCCCCTGGTGAAGGCCGCCACTGGCGAGGAGGTGAGTCCCGAGGAACTCGGCGGGGCCCGGGTCCACACCGAACGGTCCGGGGTGGCGGACCACCTTGCCGAGGACGACGCGGCGGCGATCCGGATCCTCCGGGAAGCGGTCGGACGGCTCCCCGCCGGCGCTCACGAACCTATCCGCGACGCCGACCCCGAGCCGCCCGATTACCCGGAGGACGAAATCCTGGGCATCTGGCCGCGCGACCGCCGGGTTCGCGTGGACATCCGCGAGACGCTCGCGCGGCTCCTCGACGGGAGTCGCCTGGACGAGTTCAAGGCGCGCTACGGGACCACACTGGTGACCGGCTTCGGCCGCATCGAGGGGATCACGGTGGGGATCGTGGCCAGCAACGGCGTCCTCTTCAGCGAGAGCGGCCTGAAGGGCGCCCACTTCGTCCAGCTCTGCGCCCGCGAGGGTCTGCCGCTCCTCTTCGTCCAGGACATCACCGGGTTCATGGTCGGGGCCCGCTACGAGCAGGGCGGGATCGCCAAGGACGGAGCGAAGATGGTGAACGCGGTGGCGACCGCCGAAGTCCCCAAGATCACCCTGATTGCGGGCGGCAGTTTCGGCGCGGGCAACTACGCCATGTGCGGGCGGGCCTACGATCCGGCCTTCGCCTGGTCCTGGCCGGCGAGCCGCATCTCCGTGATGGGGGGCGAACAGGCCGCCTCCGTGCTGGTCCAGGTCAAGCGCGATCAGCGCGAGCGCGCCGGCGAGGAGTTGACCAGCGCCGAGGCCGAGGAGATCGCCTCGCCCGTCCGGGAGAAGTACGAACGCGAGGGAAACCCCTATTACGCGACCGCCCGTCTCTGGGACGACGGCATCGTGGACATGCGGAACACGCGCCGGACGCTGGCGCTGAGCCTGGCCGCTGCCGCGAACGCGCCCGTTCGGAGTTCCGGGCACGGCATCTTCCGGATGTAGGGATCCGGGAACGAAAGAGGCGCCGGCGTGAAGCGAACCGTCCGGGTCGGAAACGCGGGCGGCTACTGGGGAGACGACCCGCGGGCGCTCGAGTCCCAGGTCCTGGGGCCGGAGCCTCCCGAGTTCGTGACTGCGGACTTCCTGGCCGAGATCACGATGAGCATCCTGCAGAAGCAGCGCGCCCGCGATCCCCAGGCCGGCTACGCCCGCGACTTCGTGAGCCAGATTGCGCCGCTGCTGGGCGCCGTCCGGGAACGCGGGATCACCGTGATCACGAACGCCGGCGGAGTGAATCCCGGGGGGTGCGCCCGCGCGGTGCTCCGCGCGGCGACGCAGGCGGGAGTCGGGCTCACGGTGGCGGTGGTGGATGGCGATGACCTGATGGGCCGGCTCGACGCGCTCCTCGACGCCGGGATCGGTTTCGACAACCTGGAGACCGGGGAGCCGTTCGCGTCCCGGCGCGCCGACGTCCTGTCGGCGAACGCCTATTTCGGCGCCGAGCCGATCGTCCGCGCGCTCGCGCACCGCCCGGACGTGGTCGTCACCGGGCGCGTTACGGACACCGGCATCACGCTCGCGCCCATTCGGCACGCCTTCGGTTGGGGTCCCCAGGACTGGGACCGCGTCGCGGGCGGCATCGTGGCCGGACACCTGATCGAGTGCGGCGTGCAGGCCACCGGCGGAAACTTCACCGACTGGGAGCGGGTGCCGGGACTCGGCAACGAGGGCTTCCCGGTCGTCGAGGTCGAAGAAGACGGCGCCTTCGTGCTGACGAAGCAGCCGGGAACGGGCGGTCTGGTCTCCCCCGCGGTCGTCCGGGAACAACTGCTCTATGAGATGGGCGACCCGGAGCGCTACCTGTGCCCGGACGCGACCGTGGACTTCTCCGGTCTCACCGTAGCGGCTGCCGGAGAGGATCGGGTGCGCGTCCGGGGGGCGCGGGGAGGTCCGCCCCCTGCCGACCTCAAGGTGAGCGCGTCGGTCCGGGGCGGCTTCAGCGCCCACGGCAGCCTGGTGGTCGGGGGTCCGGACGTCCGCGCGAAGGCCGCCGCGCTCGAGTCGGCTTTCCGGGATCGGCTCCAGGCCGACTGCGGTGCAGCGGGGGTTTCCGTCCCCGCCGAGTTCCGGGTGGATCTCGCGGGGGCGGACGCCGCGCAACGCGGGCTGGCCGACGCCGTACGCCTCGATCCGTCCGAGGGACTCGTCCGCTTCGCAGCTTGGAGCCCTGCCCGGGAACCGCTGCAGGTCTTCCGCAAGCTGCTTCCCAGTTTCATCCTCAGCGGTCCCGCCGGACTCGCGGTCACCGGAGGAGCCCCGGCGATCTCCGAAGTGGTCGGCTACTGGCCGGCGCTCGTTCCGCGGGACCGGGTCCCGGCGTCCGTCCGGGTGATCCGGGTCTCCGCGGGTGGAACCGAGACGGTGACAGCTGAGGAGCAAGTGCGCTTCGCGGGACCGGCGGGCGAGCCGGCCCGACCCTCCCGCGCCGAACGAACGCCCGCACCGGACTCTCCGGGGACCGGGACCGTCATCGAGGCGCCCCTCGGCGCGATGGCGCACGCCCGTAGCGGAGACAAGGGGGACGCAGCCAACATCGGCATCATCGGCCGGAGCGGCGCGTGCTACGAATGGCTCCGTGAGCATCTGACTACGGAACTCGTGGGCGCGTGGGCGCGGGACGTTGCCGACGGTCCGATCGTCCGCTACGAGGTGCCGGGGCTCTGGGCCCTCAACTTCATCCTGGAGCAGGCGCTCGGGGGCGGCGGCACGCGCAGCCTGCTGCTCGATCCGCAGGGCAAGACCCTCGCGCAGGGGATCCTCCGTCGACGGGTCCGGATCCCGGCGGCTCTCCTCGCCACGATCCCTCCCGAAAACCGTCCGCTGTCTTCCGGGTTCGCAGCTCCTTTCTCCGCCTCATGAGTTCTCCACACCTTCAACTCGATTTCGCCGCGGACGGCGTCGTCCGGCTGAGCCTCCGGCGTCCGGACGCGCGCAATGCCCTGACCCCGGAAATGGTTGCGGGAATCCCCGAGCTTCTGGAAGAGCTCTCGGAACTGCCGCCGGAAGGGTGCCGGGTGGTGGTGCTCCGGGGGGAAGGGAAGGTTTTCTGCGCCGGCGCGGACCTGAAGGCGATGCGCGAATCGGGGCGGGCGAGCGAGGCGGAGAACCGCGAGGACGCCCGGCGGTTCGCGACCCTCTTCCGGTCGGTCGCTGCCTTTCCCGCCCCGGTGATCGCGGCGGTCCAGGGGGCGGCGCTCGGCGGCGGCTTCGGGCTCGCGATGTGCGCCGACCACGTCATCGCCGAGGACACCGCGCGCTTCGGCACCCCCGAGGCGCGGCTCGGACTCGTGCCGGCGGTCATCTCTCCGTACGTGGTGCGGCGGCTCGGGCCAGGCCGCGCCGGCCCGTTCCTGTTGGGCGGCGCCGTGGCGCGGGGACTTCCGGCTCTCGCCGCCGGAATCGCCCACGAGTTGACCCCGGTGGGAGGTCTCGAAGACGTGCTCGCGCAGACGGTGGAGCGCTTTCTCGCCAGCGCCCCCCGCGCGGTGCGCCAGGCCAAGGCGCTTATGTTGCGGGAGGCTCCGCTCCCGTCACCGGACATCGAGGAGCTGACCATCCGTACCATCGCCGGGGCGCGGGCATCCGAGGAAGGGCAGGCGGGCACGGCGGCTTTCTTCGCAAAGCGGCCGCCGCCCTGGGCGCCCTCGAGCTCCGGCTAGCGGCGCCCGTGTCCACCGCTCCCCGGCTCCTGATCGCAAACCGCGGCGAGATCGCCCGGCGGATCCTCCGCACCGCCCGCGCGCGCGGCTGCCGGGTGGCCGTCGTCTCGACCGCCGCGGACCGCGGGGCCCCGGTGCGGGACGAGGCCGATCGAGTGTTCGAAGTTCCGGGTTTTCTGGACGGCGACGCCATCGTCGCCGCGGCCACCGGCTGGAACGCCGGGCTGCTCCATCCCGGGTACGGGTTCCTGTCCGAAAGCGCGTCGTTCGCCGCCGCGGTCGAGGCGGCCGGGGTCGCCTTCGTGGGCCCGACCGCGGAGAGCATGCGCCTCCTCGGCGACAAGGAGGCGGCGCGGCGCACCGCCGTGGCGGCCGGAGTGCCGGTGTTGCCTTCCCTCGGGGTGGACGAACTCGCTCCCGAGCCGGACCCGGCGGCGGCCGTGGAACGGGCCGGCGTCGGTTTCCCCTGCGCCGTGAAGGCAGCGGCCGGGGGCGGGGGAATCGGCATCCGGGTGGTCCGGCGCCCGGAAGCGTTGGCGGAGGCGCTTTCGGTGGCCGCCTCCGAGGCCCGAGGGGCGTTCGGAGACGACCGCGTCTATGTGGAGCGGTGGCTCGACCGCCCACGTCACGTCGAGATCCAGGTCCTCGGCGACGGACAGGGAGCGGGAATCCACCTCGGCGAGCGCGAGTGTTCTGTCCAGCGCCGGCGCCAGAAGCTCCTCGAGTGGGCGCCGGGATTCGGAATCTCGGCGGACCTGCGGGCCTGGATGGGGGAAGCCGCGCTGCGGCTGGTGATCGCGAGCCGCTACCGGGGCGCAGGGACGGTCGAGTTCCTGCTCGAAGAGGACGGAACCTTCCATTTTCTGGAGGTGAACACCCGGCTCCAGGTGGAACACCCGGTCACCGAGGAGATCTACGGAGTGGATCTCGTGGACGCGCAACTGGAGATCGCCAATGGAAGTTGGCCCGCGGCGCTGCCGGCTCCGGTGTCCCGGGCGGAGTCCTTCGAGCCGCGCTCGCCCTGCGGCGCCGCGTTCGAAGCCCGGATCGTCGCCGAATCGCCCCGGAACGGCTTCGCTCCGAGCCCCGGGCGACTTCGCCGCTGCCGGGAGCCCGAGGCGGACGGCGTGCGGGTCGATTCCGGGGTCGTCGAGGGGAGTCCGGTGCCTCCCGGCTTCGACTCCCTGCTGGCGAAGGTCATCGCCTCCGGTGATTCCCACGCCGCCGCCGCGGCGCGGCTCGGGTGCGCACTCGAGGAGACGGTGATCCACGGCGTGGAGACGAACGCCTCACTCATGATCTCCGTGCTTCGGCATCCGGATCTGCTCGGCGAACGCGTGCACGCCGGTTGGCTCGAGGAGCGGATCGAGGAGACCGCCGCTTCCCGGTTGGAGCCGGAGGTAGAGGCGTTCCTTCACCGTCGCGGCGTGCCCGATTCGGTTGCGGAGGCTGTTCTGCGCCGGAAGGTGACCGAGAGCGCAAGCGTTTTCCTGTCGCTCGGACACCCGGAGGACGCCCCGCGCGTGGAGCCGGGGAGCCGCGCGGGCGAAGTGCTGCTGTCGGGTCCGGTGGTCCAGGAGACCGGAGCCGGGAAGGTGCTGACAGTCACCGCGACACCACTGGCGGGCGCTCGCGCGTTGGCGGTCACCGTGGACGGCGAGACGCTGACACTGCCGCTCTCCGAAGAAGGTGAGAAGGCAACAATCCAGGATGGCTCGGGAGAGATCCGGGCCCCGTTGGCCGGCCAGGTGATCCGAATCCTCGATGCCGGTACCAGAGTTGAGAAAGGGGATGTGGTAGCCGTGATCGAGTCCATGAAGATGCACTGGGAGATCCGATCGCCGGTGGCTGGTGTGGTCACCGATCCGAATGTGACGGCTGGAGAGCCGAATGCTGCCGGTGTTCTTCTCCTCCACGTCAGCGCCATTTGAGGAGACCGCGGCCAGTCCAGTTCGAGGGGGTCACAGATCGTCGGACCCCGCTGGCATGCCGGGTCCGGGGAACGGCAGCTGTTGACGGTTATCATAAACAAGCCCGGAATGACTCCCGCGCCCGACCGGCTGCACGGCCACCTGGATCTCCTGATCCTCTCCTCGCTGGCGGGCGGGCCGATGCACGGGTGGGCGATCGCGCAGCGGCTTCGCGTCCTTTCCGAAAGCGTGTTCGAGGTGGGCCAGGGCTCCATCTACCCGGCGCTTCGCCGGCTCGAGGCTGCTGGGTGGATCCGCGCCCGGGTGGCGGTGTCGGAGGCCGGGCGCCGCGCACGCTTCTACTCGCTTACGAAGACCGGCCGGCGGCGGCTCGAAGCGGAGCGCGCGGATTGGGCCGGCTTCGCAGCTGCGGTCCAGCGGGTGCTCGACGGGGCCTGAGCCGGTGTCCGTGCTCCCGCTGCTCCGCCAGTTCCGGCTGCTCCTCGGGGGGCGCCGGGCGGAGCGTGAACTCGACGCCGAGATGCGGGAACACCTCGACCTGCTCGAAACGCAGTACCGCGGACAGGGGCTCGACCCGCGTGAGGCGCGGCGGCGGGCGCGTGTCGAGTTCGGATCGCGGGAGCCGCTGCGCGCCGACGCGCGGGAGGCGCGGGGACTGATGCGGACCCGCGAACTGGTGCGGGATCTCCTCTTCGGGGCCCGCGTCCTGGTGCGGCGGCCGGGGTTCCCGGCGGTCGCGCTCCTCACGCTCGGGGTCGGCGTGGGAGGCGCGGCGGCCATCTACGGCGCGACCGAAGGGATCCTCCTGAGTCCGCTGCCCTACGCGGAGCCCGGCCGGCTGGTCGCCGCGTGGCAGTTCGACCACGCGTCCGGCGAGCGCCAGGAGGTGTCCCCGGCCAACTTCCTCGACTGGCGCGAACGCGCCACCGCGTTCGAGGCCCTGACCGCCGTCGAGCCGTACGGCTTCGACTGGATGAGCCCGGAGGACGGCCCGATCGCCCTCGAGACCGGACTGGTGTACGAGGGCTTCTTCGACGTGTTCCGCGCCCCGCCGCTCTTCGGCCGGACTTTCCTCCCGGAGGAGAACCAGCCCGGCCGCGGCAATGTGGCGATCCTGGGGTACGGGCTATGGCGGTCTCGTTTCGGCGGGGACCCCGACATCGTCGGGCGGGTGGTTACCTTCGACGGGGAGCCGTACACGATCGTCGGGGTCATGCGTGAGGACTTCGCGGTCCCGACCAACGAGGTCGTCTGGGCGCCCAAGGTGCTCCAGGGTTGGGAGGAGCGGTCGCGGACGTCGAACTTCTACGCCGTCTTCGGCCGGCTCGCCCCGGGCGTCGCACTCGGTCAGGCGGCGGCCGATCTGGACGGGGTCGCGGCGGCGCTGGCGGTCGCGTACCCGACGGCGAACGCCTCGATCGGCGCCGCCCTCATCCCGCTTCACGACCAGATCGTGGGTGGGATCCGCTCCGCGCTCTGGCTCCTCCTCGGCGCGGTGATTCTGGTGCTGGTGGTGGTCGTCGCGAGCGTCGCCAGCCTGCAACTGGCGCGCGCCGTCGGGAGGACCCCCGAGTTCACGCTGCGCACGGCGCTGGGCGCGGGTCCGGGCCGCATCGCCCGTCACCTGGCCGTCGAAAACCTACTCCTCGGCGCCGCCGGAGCGGTGGTCTCGTTCCTCGCAGCGCGAGTGATGCTCGACGGCATCCGGGCGCTCGCCCCGGCGGATCTGCCCCGGATCGCCGAGATCCGCGCCGACGGCGATGTCCTCGGGTTCGCCGCCGCGGTCAGCCTGCTGGCAGTGCTTGCCACCGGCCTCGCGCCGGTGCTGCTCGCCGCGAATCCCAGCCTCCAGCGTTCGCTGGGACCCGGCGGCCGCGGCCAGACGGCGAGCCCGCTGCTGCGCCGGGCGCTCGCCGCGCTCGTCGTGGTGCAGGTCAGCCTCACCTTCGTGCTCCTGGTCGGTAGCGGCCTCCTGTTGCGCAGCTTCGTCGCGGTGGTTTCGCAACCCACGGGGTTCCGGTCGGACGGAGTGGCGGTGGTGACGGTGCACACCTGGAGCTACCTCGACGGCGGACCGGCGCGGGCGGGTTTTGCGCGCGACGTCGTAGAGCGCCTCTCCGGGATGCCCGGGATCACCGCCGCCGGGGTCGCTTCCGGGATCCCGCTCATGGAAGCCATTGGGGCGGACTTCGCGCCGCTGACGCTCCCCGGAGCGCCGCTTCGCGCCGACCAGAACCCGCCGCTCGTACGGTTCACAGTGGTGAGTCCGGGCCTCCTCGACACCCTGGGGATCCCGTTGCGTTCGGGCCGCCCCTTCGATTCGCGCGACCGGGCGGACTCGTTGCCGGTCACGCTGGTGAACGAGCGCTTCGTGGACCGCTATCTCCCGGATCGGGAGCCGGTCGGGAGACGGATTTCGCTGGGCGGGTCGCTCGCCACGAACGGCGAGCCGCTGAACCCCGAGATCGTCGGCGTCGTGGGCGACGTCCGGAACGTCGCGCTCCACGAGGCGCCGGCCCCCGCCGTGTATCTCGTCCATCCGCAGGTCCCGACCGGGGCGAACGCGTTCATCGCGCGGGGCGTGGGGAGCGCCGAAGTGGTGCTGTCACAGGTCCGGCGCGCCATTGCCGAGGTCCACGCTTCGATCCCGATTCACGGTGAGACCACGATGGAGGCGCTGGTGGCGGCCTCGGTCCGTGAGCGCCGCTTCGTGCTCGTCCTCCTCGGGGGATTCGCGGCCCTTGCCCTTTCGCTCGCGTCCGCCGGCATCTTCGGACTCATGGCGTTCGTCGCCGCGGGGAGCGCGAAGGAATACGGAATTCGGCGTGCCCTGGGCGCGGAGCGGGCCGAACTCCTGACGCTCGTGCTGCGGAGGGGCCTCGCCCTCGCGGGCGCCGGCATTCTGATCGGCGTTGCGACGGCGGTGCCCGCCGCCAGGCTTGTGGAAGGGCTGCTTTTCGAAGTCGCGCCGCTCGACCTTCCGGTGTTCGGACTCGCGGGGTTGACGCTCGCGGCCGCCGGCGCGGCGGCGGTGCTGGTTCCGGCGTTGCGCGCGGCGCGGGCTAGCCCCGTCGAAGTTTTGCGGGTCGAGTAAAGAGGTCCGGCGATCCCGCGCGTCCGCCGCACCCTGAACACGCTACGGAGCGAAACGAAGGCCGCCGCCGTACTCTCTTGGTATGGAACGCTCCGAACCGGGGCGGCCGGACGCCGGCCAGCGCGGCCTCGACATCTACATCGTCCTGTCCGCGCTGATCGCGGTCGCGGCGCTCCTCACCTGGATCATCCCGGCGGGCCGCTACGAACGGACGGTCCTTCCCGACGGTCGCGAGGCGGTGGTCCCGGGGTCTTACCAGGTCATCGAGCGGTCGCCGGCGGGTTTCTGGGACGTGGTGACTGCGATCCCGGACGGGCTGACCGACGCGGCGAGCGTGGTCTTCCTCGTGTTCCTGTGCGCGGGTTCCGTGGGGGTGATGCGCCGGGCGGGAATCCTGGATCTGGGAGTGAACCGGCTGGCTGCCGCCACCGGGCGCCGGGTCGAACTGCTGATCCCGGCGCTCATGTTCGGCTTCGCGGCGGTCTCGGGCGCGGTCGGGATGCCGGAACTCTCCATCGCCTATCTGCCGATCGTGACGCCGATGCTCGGACGGCTCGGCTGCGGCCGAACCACCGCGACCGCGGTCGCCCTGCTCCCCACGACGCTCGGCGCGGCGTTCGGCGTGACGGTGCCGGCGACCGTGGGCATCGGGCACCTGCTGGCGGGGCTGCCGATGTTCTCCGGCGCCTCCTACCGGTTCGTCTTCTTCGTGATCGTGCAGGCCGCGGCGGCCATCTTCGTGGTCCGGCGGGCCCGGCGGGAGATCGCCCGGCGCCACGAGCCCCGCGACCCGCGGGAGACCATTGCCGCCTCTTCCGACGAAACGGCGCCGGCCGCCTTCCGCGGGCGCCAGAAGGCGGCGGGCGTGGCCGCGCTCGGGCTGTTCGCCGTCTTCGTGGTTGCGGTCCTGACTCTTGGCCTGGGGTTCGAGGAGATCGGCGGCGCCTTCGTCGCGATGGCGGTCGTCGTTTCGCTGGTGGCGGGGCGGGGGCTGAACCAGATCTGCACGGACTTCAACGACGCGTTCCGGGAGATCCTGGTGGGCGCCCTGGTGTGCGGCGTGGCGCGGGGCGTTTCGGTGGTGATGACCGAGGGGATGGTCATGGACACCGTCGTCTATGGCGCCGCGCTGCTCGTGTCTTCGCTGCCGCCGGCGCTGACGGCCGTCGGGGTGCTCTTCGGGCAGACGATCTTCAACTTCCTGGTCCCTTCCGGGAGCGGACAGGCCCTCATCACGCTGCCGATCCTGGTGCCGGTCGCGGACCTCGCGGGGGTCACCCGGCAGGTGGTGGTGCTCGCCACCCAGTGGGGCGACGGAATCACGAACGTGATCTTCCCGACGTCCGGGTACTTCATGGCAACGCTCGTGATGGCGCGCGTCGGCCTCCTGCAGTGGATCCGCTATTACCTGCCGCTCTTCGGAATCATCCTGCTGGTCGCGACGAGCGGCCTGGTGGTCGCCCAGCACATACAGCTCGGCCCGTTCTGAGGTCACCATGCGCATCGTCAAACTCTCCATCGAGCCCATGACGGCCGAGTCCTTCGCCCCCTACGGCGAGGTCATCGAGGCGCGGGAACGGCCGGTCGACAACCGCCGTTTCTTTCCGGTCGACTTCCGGATCGACGGCCGGACCACGATGGACGTCATCTGGCAACCGGTCGGGGGAAAGCGCTTCCGGATGCTGGAGCGCCACTTCGCGGTCACCCAGGCGTTCATCCCACTCGAGGGTGCGCCCGCGGTGGTGGCGGTCGCCCCGCCCACCGATCTCGACGACGCCGACGCCGTTCCGAAGCCCGAGGAGGTGCGCGCGTTCCTGATCGATCCGGGCAAAGGCTACGCCTACAAGACCGGGACCTGGCACTCCCTCGACCGCTTCCTGCTCGAGCCGCCGGGCGCCAGCTTCGTGATCCTGAACGTGGATCCGAACCCGACGCAGTTCGTGGACTACGGTGAGCGGTTCGGGGTGGAGTTCGAGGTGGACGCGTAGCGGGGCGGCTGCGTCCCTACCGCAGGATCCGGCGTTCGGCGGCGAGGGCGTCGAGTTCGCGGTTCAGCTCTTCGAGTTCCGCCCGAAGGCGGCTCGTGTCCAGGGGGCTCTGGAACCGGTTCGGGTTGCGCTGTGCGGTTGGCAGGCCGCTTGACCCGATGGCGGTCAGCGAGGCCTCGATGTCGAGCAGGCGCTCCCGGATCTCCGCTTCCCGCTCCGCGATCACGCGCAGTCGGGCTTCAATGGCCGCCTGGACGTCGTCCGTGCTGGGACCGGCGGTGTCCTCGCCGGGGTCCCCGGCCGGGAGGTCCTCGCCAGTGACGGGAGGGTCGCGGAGCGGCTCGCTCTCGAGCGGGGCTGCCGGTTGGCCCGCACGTGCGGAGCGGCCACCGGCGAGATCGGCATCGGTGAAGCGCGGCGCCGGGCCGTGTCGCTCCCGGCTCGCTGCGACCCGGGCGCGGTTTCGCCGCGCGGCCTCCGCAAGCGACGGTTGCTCCTCCTGAGCGGACGCGGAGGGAGCGGCGCTCCCGGCCGTCGCGATCAGGAGCCCGAAGACGAGGGCCGCCGATTCAGGCCTTGACTGGAATGCCGAAGCGGTCCCGCAGGACGTACGGCGGCAGGCGATGTTCCTCGCGGAACATCTGGGTACGGACAGAACCCGTGACATGGGACGCGATGTCTCTCCCGGTGAGCAGATAGACGACAGTGGGGCAAAGGTCGCGCCGCATCACCTTTTCGGGAAACACCGCCCCCTGCCGGAAGTCGGGGCCGACCCCGAGCGTCCAGACGTTGTGGGCGTAGTAGTTCCCCTGCGAGTGATGGAGCTGTCCGTACACGTTGACCTCGTCGTCGCGCCCGCATTCGGGCCGCAGCAGGATCGAGGTGGTGTCACGCAGGTACGGATCGTTCTGGATGAAGTCGTAGAGGTTGCCGATGAGCTCGTCGGTGGCCGCGATGTGCCGCCGGTACTGCTCGTAGTCGGTGTCGTAGTCCCAAAAGCCCGCGTCGGCGTGGGCGTCGTCGAGCGCAAGCATCTGGATGGTGATCAGCTTCGGCCGGTAGTCCCGGAGCAGGTGCTTCGCGATCTCGAAGCACTGCCCGTCGCCGAGCGGCACCTCCCGGTCCACGAGCGAAGTCTTCGTGGATGCCGGGACGTCGGTCCGCCGGGCAACGGCGTCGGCGAGCCAGTCCTCGAGGTCCTTGCGGCTCTGCCGGGTGTGACCGAGCCCCGGCTCGATGTTCGCCTTCACGAGTTCCGCTGCTGACCGCTGCTGGTCGTCGTGGAACAGCTTGTTCATCGTGAGCGAGTTCGCGCCGAACCGGAGCCCGCCGTCCGGGTGGGCGCTCCAGTGCTTCCGGTCGAACACCCACGACCGGTAGTAGCTGACGCCCTGGAGCATCCAGTAGTCGTTCACCGAACCGCCGAGTTCCTTCCGCACCGTTTCGGTCCAGGTCGGATAGAGCGGATGCTCCGAGACCGTTTCCCGGCCGGTCAGCATCTCCGTGTACATGTAGCCGTGAAGGTTCGCCGTCTCGCCGAAGTCCTCGGCGAACACGCTGCCGGCGTCCATCATCCGGGCCATGTGCGGGGCGTGCGCCCGATCCTCGACGGTGTCCTTCTTCCGGCAGCCGTTGCCGTAAAGGATGACCACCAGGTGTTTCGTCTTCAGGCTCGCGTCCGGAACGACGGCGGTGCGCTCCAGGGTGGCGGCCAGCAGCCGGTCGGCGCTCCCGCCCAGGCCGAGGGCCGCCGCGCTCGCGGCGCCCAGAAAACGTCGGCGATCCATGTTCATCGCGGCGACTGCTCCGTGGCTTTGGGCCGTTTCGCTTCTCCCGGCAGGAACACCACCTCCAGGCCGCGGACCTCCTCGTCGCGGACCGGACTGAGGTTCAGGTAGTTCTGCGCCCGGTCGGAGATGTTGACGCGGGACACGGTGTAAGTGCCGCGCTCCTGCCACTTCTCGATCTTCAGGCTGCCCCGGAACACGTTGGGCTGCGGCACCAGCGAGGGCCGGTTCAACGGCGGATTCGTGCTCTCGAGCTCCACTCGGACCAGGTCGGCGCCGCTCGGGCTCTGGAAGGACACGTAGACCTTGTCCACCCCGCTCAGGTTGTCTTCCACCAGGGCGGCCACCGGGATGGACTCGCCGGCGAGGGCCTCGCGCTGCGGCAGTTCCACGGCGAGCAGTGCCGGCGCCTCGTCGTCGCGCCGGTCCGGATTCTCGTGAACCAGAACGCCCAGCTCGGCGAGCACCGGCGCGGTGGCGGCGAAGATCAGGGCGCTGTTCCGCGCCGCGTCATAGAGCTCGACCTTCTGGACCGTCCAGCGGCCGCCCTCGTACCACTCGGGAATGGAGAAGGCCCCGAGAAAGCGGCCCGGGTTCCGGGCGTCGCCGATCAGGTCCGCCCGCACCGCGCGTCTTCCGGAGGGGCTCGCGAACACGGCCCGCGCCTGGGTCGGGCCGGCGAGGTTGTCTTCCGCGAATGCCTCCACCCGGATGGTCTCGCCGACGCTCGCCTCGGGGGTCAGGATCTTGAGGGAGCGCAGCGTGGGCGGGGTCACGTCCGCCTCCGGGTTTTCCGAGACCACGAAGTAGGCCGGGCTGCCGTCCGGCGCCCGCATCACCGGGTTGAACTCGGTGGAATACGCTTTCTTGTGCCCGTGTTCGTCGGTGATCATGGTGGAACCGACGTTGTAGCGGCCGCCCGGGTGGTGGCGGTCCACCCTGCCGCGTCCGAGATAGAGGTTCTTGTCCTTTTCGTGGGGCTTGAAGTTCATGTAGAGGACCGAGGCCCGGCCGTACTCCTGGCTCCAGAACTCCGCAACGAAGCGCCGCCCTTTCTCGAACGCCGGCTCCACCCTGGCGATCGCCCGCACGGTGTCCCCGGGATCCACCTCCCGGTCGATGACGCGGAACTCGGTCAACGCGGCGGAACGATGCTCCCCGCTCAGGTCGCGCTGGGCCCGCTGGGTGCCCCGCCGACGGTACTGGAAGACCTCGGGGATGTAGTCCTCGTCGGCGACCCCGAGCTGGCCGGTCACGTCGGCGCTCGCCGGCTCCGTCCCCTGGGTCAGGTCCTCGACGATCGCGAACGGATACGCGGCGGGGTCGGCGCCCCGGTCCCTTTCCTTCCCGCCCTTTGCCTCGTCGGTCTCTCCGGCTTGCCTCCCAGTCCGGGGTTCCGGCGGCTGCGCCAGGCCCGCTGACGCGCCGAACAACACGGCAAGAACCACAAAACGCACTGTCATCAAGGGGAAACGGAGTCGATCAGCCAATATATCATCCGCCCCCCGGCGCCCCGCCCGCCAACGCGGCGGGCTGATTTCCCCGGCGCCCCGTTGAACAACATGCCTCTTTTCGCCCGGCGTTTCGGCCACATGGGGACCGAGAACGCGTTCAAGATCGGAGAAGACATGGCCCGCGCCCGGGCGCGCGGCGTGGATGTCATTCCGTTCACCATCGGCGAGCCCGACTTCGACAGCGCGCCGCACATCAACGAGGCGGGGATCGCGGCCATCCGGGCCGGAGACACCCACTACACCGATCCCGCCGGGATTGCACCGCTCCGCGAGGCGCTCGCCGCCTACGTGTCGCGGACACGGGGCATCGAGGTGGCCGCGGACCGGATCATCATCCTCCCGGGGGCGAAACCCGCGATCGGCTACACGATGATGGCCTACGTGGATCCGGGCGACGAGGTGATCTACCCGAGTCCCGGGTTCCCGATCTACGAGTCGTGGGTCACCTACCTCGGCGGCGTGCCGAAGCCGCTCGTGCTGCGGGAGGAGCGGGGTTTTTCCTTCACGCCGGCGGATCTGGACCGGTTGCTCACCGACCGGACGAAGGTCCTGATGCTGTGCTCGCCTTCGAATCCCACGGGCGGCGTGCTTCCGAAGAGCCTGCTCGAGGAGGTCGCGGCGCTGGTGAAGGAGCGGGGCCGCCCCGACATCCGCATCTACTCGGACGAGATCTACGAGCACATCACCTTCGACGGTTTCGAGCACACCTCGATGGCTTCCCTGCCGGGCATGGACCGGCACACGATCATCGCGAGCGGGCACTCGAAGGGTTACGCGATGACCGGCTGGCGGCTTGGCTGGTGCGTCCTTCCCACGGCGGAGGAGGCCCTCCGGTTCAAGCAGATCAACATCAACACGGTCAGCTGCGTCCCGCCCTTCATTCAGCAGGCCGCCCGTGAGGCGCTGGAGAACCCGAAGACCTGGGAGGTAGTGGGTTCGATGGTGGCCGAGTTCAAGCGGCGCCGCGACTACGTGGTGCCGGCCCTGAACGCCATTCCGGGCATCAGTTGCGCGAATCCTCTCGGGGCCTTCTACGTGTTCCCGAACATCACGGGGGTCTGCGACTCGCTCGGCGCCACCGCGCACTACGAGTCGCTGCCCGATGCCCTGAAGGCGAGCACCAGCCCGGCGACCCTGATCTCCCGGTTCCTTCTCTACTACCACGGGGTCGCGCTGGTCGACCGCCGCAGCTTCGGCGTGATCGGCAGCGAGGGACAGAACTTCCTGCGGCTCTCCTACGCGGCGGACATGGACTCGATCCACGAGGGAATTCGCCGGATCGCCGCCGGGGTGGCCGACCACAACGGGTTCGCCCGCTTCCTCAACGATCAAACCGCCCTGGGACTCGCCGCATGAGCCGCATCTTCGTTACCCGCCCCATTCCCGAAGCCGGCCTCGCCGTCCTGCGCGCCGCCGCCGAGGTGGAAGTGGCGCCCACCGCCGACGGCGATTCCACTCCCCGGGACCAGGTGCTCGCCGGCGCCCGGAGCGCCGACGTCCACGTCTCCCTGTTGACCGAGGCGGTGGACCGGGAGCTCATGGAGTCCGTTCCGCGGTTGCTCGGGGTCGCCAACTACGCGGTCGGCTTCAATAACGTGGACGTGGCGGCCGCCACGGAGCTCGGACTGCCGATCACGAACACCCCCGGCGTCCTCACCGATACGACCGCGGACCTGGCGTGGACGCTGCTGATGTCCGTCGCCCGCCGGGTGGTTCCGGCGGACGCCTACATGCGGGGCGGCCAGTACCGGATCTGGGGGCCGTCGCTGATGCTGGGCGCCGACGTCAGTCCCGGCGGCGACGAGCGCCGGAAGGTGCTCGGGGTCGTCGGCTTCGGGCGGATCGGGCAGGCGATGCACAAGCGGGCGCAGGGGTTCGACATGGACGTGCTGGCCTTCGATCCCCCAATGAAGGCGATCATCGAGGCCCGCTCCGACGTCGAGTACGCCGAGTTCGACGACCTGCTCGCGCGCAGCGATTTCGTGACGATCCACACCGATCTCAACCCCTCGACGCATCACCTCTTCGACGCGGCGGTCTTTGCCCGGATGAAGAAGGGCGCGATCCTGATCAACAGCGCGCGGGGCCCGGTGGTCGATGAAGCGGCCCTCGTCGATGCCCTCAAGTCCGGTGAGATTGGGGGGGCGGGACTCGACGTCTTCGAGCACGAGCCCGCGTTCCACCCAGGGCTCGCCGAGTGCGACAACGTGGTGATGCTCCCCCACATCGCGAGCGGGAGCGTGGCGACGCGGGACCGCATGGCCACCATGTGCGCCGAGAACGCGGTGGCCCACCTGAACCGGCGGCGCGCGCCGAATTGCGTGAACCCGGAGGTCTACGAGACCGAGGCGTACCGGAAGCGCATCGCGACGTAACAGTCCGTGGGCAACCCGCCGCACTCTCCCTCCGGGATGGCCGGCGTCGCCAAGGTGGTTTCCGCTCGATTCGCCCGTTCGACTCTACTGTTGGCGCTGGCCGCCGGGTGTGGCGGAGGTACTGACGGAGCGGCCGTTTCCCCTGGTGACATCCCTGCAACGCCGACACCCGAGCCGCCCCCGGAGCCCCCGGCCCAAGTGACAGGAATCGAGATCGCGGATAAAGGCCAGGACTTCGTGCTGTGGACTTGGAATCCGGTTACGGGCGCGACCGGGTATGAAGCCGATGTGTTTCGCGCTGGGACCCCGCCCAGCGAGCGGAATGCTCCCGTTCACACGGAGGAACCCTCCCTCCGCGTGGATGGGCTCGAACCCGGGACGGCGATGGAGTTCTTCGTCCGAGCCGTGCGGGAAACGGTCGGAGGACGCGCGGTCGGCCCTTGGTCAGAAATAGCAGTCGCCGAGACCCTGCCGGAACCCAGGGAGTGCACCGATGAACGAGAGCTCGCTATCGCGTTCGGCGTCGGTACGTCTTGGGGCCCGCCTGTCCTGATCGAGGAGTGGAATGGGACTCCGTTCTCCTTCTCGTTCGACCGCGAGTCCGTGCCCGAGGACGAAGAGCCCGACGTGCAATACGTGTTGGAGATTGTGAAACGGCTGTCCGTGAAGATCGAGCAACAGCTCGAGTATTCGGTGATCGAAGTCGGCGAATGGACTTCGCAGCGCCGGGCATGCCGTGACGGTGGCAGACGGATGCGCAATCAGATCGTCGCGTTTGTCAGCCCGGAGACGGACCGTGGCAACCGGTTGGTGACCGCTGCTCCGAACTGCGCCGAGATCCAGTACTACGGTGGCACCATGAAAGGCAGACGCGACGGGACGATCGTCCACGAGATCTTCCACCTCTTCGGCTTCACGCATTCCCCCGATCCACTGGTGCGGAGCGGTCGTCCCCATCACTCACAGACACCGCCTGGTGACGGATATCCGATGACGACGACGTTAACCGGTGACTATCCCGAGTCGGACGTTCCCGCAACCTACGATGACATCGACGCGCTGCGCTGCATCCTGGAGGGCGCGCGATGAACGCTCCGAGCGCCTAGTTGACGAATGTCGATGCCGTGGCGCCACGCTTGCCGGTCTGGCCAACCGCTAGAGCTGGTCGCTGTCACTTGATCATGACGAGACGCGAGGCTGCTGAATGAGCCAGACCTTCGTCATCGTCGCCGTCTGCATCTACCTGGCGGGGCTCCTGTTCCTGGGGGCCGTCGCTTCCACCCGCATCCGGAACGCCACCGACTTCGTGGTCGCGGGCCGCCGGCTCGGCCTCGGGCTCTGCACGTTCACGCTCTTCGCGACCTGGTTCGGCGGAGGCACGCTGATCGGGGCGGCGGGAGCCTCCTACGCCGGCGGCCTGAACGCGGTGGTGGCCGATCCCTTCGGGGCGGCGCTCTGCCTCCTGCTGGCCGGCGCGTTCTACGTGCGGCTGCTTCGTCGCCTTCGCCTGCTCACCGTTCCGGATTTCTTCCGCCGCCGGTTTGGCAGGTCCGCCGAGATCCTCTCCGCGCTGTCGATCCTTCCGGCCTACATCGGATGGGTGGGATCGCAGTTGCTGGCGGTGGGAACGGTGCTTTCCGCGATGGCCGGGCTCCCGTTCGTGGCCAGCATTCTCATTGCCGCCGCGATCGTCCTCGTCTACACGGTGCTCGGCGGCATGTGGGGCGTGACCCTCACCGATTTCTTCCAGGCGCTGGTGCTGATCGCGGCGATCTGCGTGTTGCTGCCGATCGTCCTCGGAGCCGCCGGTGGAGTCTCCGCAGTGCTCGACTCCCTGCCGGAGGGCCGGACCCGATTCCTGCCGACCGGCGGCCTGCTCGAATGGCTCTTCTTCGTGCAGGCCTGGCTGCTGATCGGTCTCGGCAACCTGCCCGGCCAGGACCTCATGCAGCGGGCCCTCAGTTCGAAGAGCGAACGGGTCGCGCAGTGGTCCGCCTATTTCGGCGGCTCGCTGTACCTGGTGGTCGGTCTGATCCCGGTGGCGCTCGGCATGATCGGCTCGGTGCTGATGCCCGGGCTCCAGAACCCGGAAGAGATCGTGCCGCGTCTCGCCATGGAGTACCTGCCGCCGGCCGGACTCGCCCTCTTCCTGGGCGCGCTCTTCTCGGCTCTCATGAGCTCGGCGGACAGCGGGCTCCTCGCCCCGGCGAGCGTGTTCGGGCAGAACATCGTGCGCAATCTGGCGCCGGACCTGAAGCCGAAGGAGGTCCTGGCCGCCGTCCGGGTGGGAGTCGTCATCTTCTGCGGACTGGCGCTGGCGGTGGCGCTCTGGTTCCAGAGCGTGTACACGCTCATGGTCGAATCGTGGACGGTGATGATGGTGGGTCTCTTCGGGCCGCTCACCCTCGGGATGTACTGGAAGCGGACGAACACGCCGGGCTGCGTGAGCGGCATCGCGGCCGGCCTGGTGGTGTGGCTGGGGCTCGTCGGGCTGGAACTGGTCTCCGGCGCGGCCTCCCCCGAAGAGGTCCGGGAACTGCCGAACGCGCTCATCGCCACCCCGGTGTCCCTGCTGGTGACGGTCGGCGTGTCCCTGCTGACCGCGAAGAGCCACCCGCCGCGCGTGCTCACCGATCCCTCGGGGGCCCCGATCGAGGCGAAGGGCCGGCTCGGCACGCTGGGCCTTCGCCCCCCGGCGTCCGCCTAGTTTCCACAGCTCCATGGCGTCCGCGCGGCGTTGGTGGGTCGCGCCGACCGCGGCGCATCACGCGGAGGGGCTCGCCGAACTCCAGCGCCTGGTGTTCCCCACGCTGGACCCTTCGGAGCGCTTCGCCGCCGATCACTACCGGCGCCACGTCGAGATGTTTCCGCAGGGCCAGTTCGTCGCCCTGACGCGCGAGGACAAGCCGGTCGCGGCGACCACCACGCTGCGGCTGAACCTCGATCTCAGCCGTCCGCAGCATCGCTTCCCCGAGTTTCTGGGTGGACTGTTTCTCACCGCTCACGATCCGGCGGGCGAGTGGCTCTACGGAGCCGATGTTGGAGTCCATCCGGACTGGAGGCGGCAGGGGATTGCCCGGGCGCTCTACGCGGCCCGCCAGGCGACCGCCCGACGACTCGGCCTGCGCGGCCAGCTCACCGTCGGCATGCTGAACGGCTACGGGGCGGTCGCGGACCGGATGAGCGCCGAGGACTACTACGGGCGGCTGGTGGCGGGGGAGGTCAGGGATCCGACCGTCTCCGCGCAGATGCGGATCGGATTCCGCCCGGGTGGCCTGATCCTCGACTACGTCCAGGATCCGCGCTGCGGCGGCTACGGCGTCCTGCTGACCCTCCCCGCGGATCAGCGGGTTTCGTCCCCTTAGCGCCTCTTCGGCTTTCCCGGCCCGGTGGACGTCCGGTTTGACATGCGGATCAGAGTAATCTATAAACCAGACTAATCTGAAGGGAGTTACCCATGGACAAGTCCACCGCCCGCAGCGACCTGGCGCTGGTTGACCGGATCCTCCAGTCGGCGGACCGCTCGCTCAACGTCCCGCCGCTCATTTTTCTCACCTGGGGCCTGTTCGCCGCGATCATCAATGCGGTCCAACAGGCGAGGGCTCTCGGACTCCCGGTGCCGCCTGACGGATCCTTCCATCTTCCGCTGATCCTGCTCGGGGTCGGCGTCAGCCTCTGGGTCGGCCGTCGAGGGGACAGCGAGCGGGAAACCAAGGTGGATACTCAGGCGGGCATTACGTTTGGGGTGGCCTTCGGTGTGGTGTTGCTCTTGAACCTCACCGCGCAACATAGGGTGATTCCCGAAGAGGCGATGACCCTGTTCTGGAGCGGCGGGCTGAGCATGGCCTTGTTGATCATCGGAGTTCAGGCGAGCCGCCCGCTGCTCATCGGGGGGATCGCGTTGCTCACGGCGTCCGTGCTCGCCAGCTTCGTTCCGGACTGGTTCCATGGAACCATCGCGGTCGGCTGGCTTGCGGGAATGGTGATTCCCGCCGTTGTGCTCTGGAATCGGCAACGTGGATGAACTCCTGCTTTCCAGGGTCCGCCTGGCGGTCATCGCGGAGCTGGTCGGGGTGGAGTGGGCCACCTTCACCGACCTACAGAAGTCAATTCTGGCCACGAATGGGAACCTGAGCGCACACCTCGGCAAGCTGATCGCGGGCGGGTACGTCGTCGAGCGCAAACGCTTCGTGCACCGCCGCCCCCAGACGCGCTATCGCCTGACCGAGACCGGACGCGCCGCCCTGCTGCGACACGTCGAGCAACTGCAGGCGCTGGTCACTCCGGAGCGCTGATGCCGCGCCGCCGTCTGTAAGATTCGCGCCCCGCGAGCGTAGCGAAGACAAGTTCCTTTCCAGCCCTCCGCGTGAAGTCCCGAGCCTCCGCGCCGCGCCGGGAACCTTTCCCTCCCAAGCCTCGTAGGCTTTTGATTCAAGAACATGAATCCTCCGAAACCCGCTGACCGGCTCGCCGAACTCAAGATCGACGAGGAACAGCGCGGTTCGCGCCCTTTCGCGCTGGTGACCGCGATCATCGGCGGGATCCTGGTCATTGGCGGTGGAGTCTCGGCCGTCTTCCTGCTGGGTTCGGAGCCGGAAGTGCTCGCGGTCCGCACGGCGCGGGTCCGCTCGATCTCGGTGGACGCCGGGACCACGGTGCTGAACGCGAGCGGCTACGTCACGGCGCGCCGCCAGGCCACCGTTTCGTCCAAGACCGCGGGACAGATCACCGCGATCGCCATCGAGGAGGGCATGGAGGTGACGGCCGGCCAGGTATTGGCCCGGCTCGATTCATCGAACCTGGAGCGGACCCTCCGCCTCGCGGAGGCGCAGACCGCGGCCGCCGGCAAGGCGGTCCTCGAGGTGGAGGCCCAGCTCGGCGAAGCGCGCCTCCGTCAGGGGCGGACCCGGCGCCTCGTGGAGCAGCAGGTCGCCGGACAGGCCGACCTCGACCAGGTGAACGGCGAAGTCGCCACCCTCGAGGCGCGCATCGACCGCCAGCGTGAGGACATTCGCGTCTCGGAGCGGCAGGTGGAGGTCATCCGCCAGCAGATCGAGGACATGGTGATCCGGGCGCCGTTCGACGGCGTGATCACCGCGAAGAACGCCCAACCCGGGGAGATGATGTCCCCCATCGCGGGCGGCGCCGGGTTCACCCGGACCGGGATCGGGACGATCGTGGACATGACCTCGCTGGAGATCGAGGTGGACGTCAACGAGGCATACATCAACCGCGTCTCTCCGGAACAGCCGGTGGACGCCGTGCTCGACTCCTACGACGACTGGACGATCCCGGCCCGCGTGATCGCGATCATCCCGACCGCCGACCGGGACCGGGCCACGGTGCGGGTACGGATCGGTTTCGAGGAGCTCGACCCCCGCATCCTGCCGGACATGGGCGTCAAGGTGAGCTTCCGGTCCGCCGAAGCGGAACCGGAGGAGGCCCCCGAGGGCCTGTTGGTGGACGCGGCGGCGGTGTTCCCGGACACCGGCCGGGACCTCGTCTACCTGGTGCGCGACGGGCGCGTCCAGCGCCGCGCGGTGCGGCTCGGGGACCGGCGCGGGTCCGACGTGTTCGTGCTCTCCGGACTGGTGGAGGGTGACCGGGTCGTCGTGGAGGGCCTTGAAGGTCTTGAGGACGGTGCCGAGGTCGTTGAAGGGTCCGCGGCCCCCTGAGTCGGGCGGACGTGGAACCGAGAGAGGAAGAAATGTCTGAATCACAAGACGGAAATGGAGCAGTGGGCGAAGCCATGGTGGACGTACGAGGCGTCAGCCGGACGTTCCACCGGGGCCGCACCCCGGTGCCGGTGTTGAAGGGCCTCAGCCTGCAGATGGAGAAAGGGGAGTTCCTGGCGTTGATGGGGCCCTCGGGTTCCGGGAAGTCGACCCTGCTCAACCTGATCGCCGGGCTCGACCGGCCGACCGGCGGCGAGGTGATCGTGGGGGGTTCCGAGATCCACCTCCTTTCCGAACGGAAACTCGCCGGCTGGCGGTCGCGCAACGTCGGGTTCGTGTTCCAGTTCTCGAACCTGCTCGGAGCCCTGAGCGCCGAGCGGAACGTGGCGGTGCCGCTGCTGCTGACCTCGTTCTCGGCCCGGGAGCGGCGCCGGAGGGTCGACATCGCGCTCGAGATCGTCGGGCTCTCGGAGCGGGGCAAGCACCGTCCGCGGGAACTCTCGGGGGGTGAGCAACAGCGGGTCGGGATCGCGCGCGCCCTGGTGAACGATCCCATGCTGCTCGTCTGCGACGAGCCGACCGGAGACCTCGACCGGACCACGAGTGCGGAGATCCTGGATCTCCTGGTCGCCCTCAACCGCGACCACGGGAAGACCATCCTGATGGTCACCCACGATCCGGTGGCCGCCGAACGCGCGTCGCGCACGCTCCATCTGGAGGACGGACGGCTCGCGGAAGGCGGGGACGACGGGACGGTCGCGGTGCCGGTCCACGAACCGGCGGGAGCGGCGGTGTGAGTTCGTTCACCCTGATCAGCGCGGCGCTCCGCCGCAAGAAGACGCGCACCTTCCTGACCTTCTCGTCGGTCGTCTTCGCGTTCCTGATCTTCGGGGTCCTCTCGATGCTCCAGACCGCCTTCTCCATGGGAGCCGAGATCGCCAACGAGGACCGGTTGGTGGTGCGCCACCGGGTTTCGCTCTTCCAGCTCCTGCCGCAGTCCTACGAGGCCGACATGGAGGAGATCCCGGGCGTCGTGGACGCCATGCACATGACCTGGTTCGGCGGGGTCTATCAGGATCCCTCCAACTTCTTCATGCAGTCCCCGGTGGAGCCCGCGGAGTACCTCGACATGTATCCGGAGGTGTTGGTCCCCGAGGAGGCGAAGCTCCGCTGGATCGAGACGCGGAACGGGGTGATCGCGGGACGCGCGCTCGTGGAGCGGCTCGGCTGGGAGGTCGGCGACCGGATCCCTATCCAGCCCACCATCTGGCGCCAGGCGGGGCGCGGCGATGACGCCTGGGAGTTCGAACTGGTCGGCGTCTACGACGCGGACGTGGAAGGCTTCGACCAGACCCAGTTTCTCTTCCGCTACGACTTCTTCGACGAAGCCCGTTCCTTCGGCCGCGGACAGGTCGGCTGGTTCATGGTGCGGATCGCCGATCCCGACCGGGCGCCGGAGATCGCCGCCGCCATCGATGCCACCTTCCAGAACTCCGCCGCCGAAACCAAGAGCGAGTCCGAGGGCGCCTTCGCCGCGGGGTTCGCCAACCAGGTCGGGAACCTGGGACTGATCGTCACCTCCATCCTCGCCGCGGTCTTCTTCACGATCCTGCTCGTGGCGGGGAACACCATGGCCCAGTCGGTGCGCGAACGCATCGGCGAGATCGGCCTGCTGAAGGCCCTGGGTTTCACCTCGAGTCGCGTGCAGCGCCTCGTCCTCATGGAGTCGGTGACCCTCGTGACCACGGCCGGATTCCTGGGTATGGTCCTGGCCGTCGGGTTGGAACGTGTCCTCCGCCCGGCCCTCGCCGCCTACTTCCCGGGCCTCTTCCTGCGGCCCGAGGACCTGCTGCTGGGGCTCGGCCTTGCCGTCGTCACCGGCCTGGTGGTTGGCATCTTTCCGGCGCGGCGGGCCATGCGACTCGAGACCGCGCTCGCCCTGCGGCGTCTCTAGGAGGTCGGCACCATGCGCCTTGGATCCTTCATCCGCCAGTGCCAGGCGGTCACCCGCTACAACCTGGAAACGATCTGGGAGCGGCGCGCCGTCTCGGTGGTCGCGATCTTCGGCATTGCCGGCGTTGTCGGCGTCATGGTCGCCGTCCTGTCGATGGCCGCCGGTTTCCGGGCGGTGGTGACCGGGCAGGCGCGGGACGACGTGGCGGTGGTGCTGCGGAGCGGCGCCACGGGCGCGTCAGACAGCATCCTGAACCACCAGGACATCCAGGTGCTCTGGGAGGCGCCGGGGGTGGCGCGCGGCCCGGACGGCCCGCTGGTCTCGCCGGAGCTCTTCGTGATCATCGATCGCAAGAAGATCGGGGCAGGGACGGACGCGAACGTCCCGCTCCGCGGCGTCGAGGCTGCCGGTTTCGCGTTGCGGGAGCAGTTCGAGATCGTCGAGGGCCGGAACTTCGAGCCCGGCCGGAACGAGGTGATCGTGGGCGACGGAGCGGCGGGCGCCTTCGAGGGCCTGCAGGTCGGCGACCGGATCGATGTGGGCCGCGCCTCGTGGGAGGTCGTAGGGCGGTTCACCAACGGCGGCGGGGTCGCCGAGTCGGAGATCTGGACCGACAACCGCATCCTCCAGCAGATGTATCAGCGCGGCAATTCGTGGAACATCGCCCTGGTGCGGCTGAGGGAGGCCGAGGCGTTCGAAGGCTTCGAGGCGGCGCTCACCGACGACCCGCGGGTCAGCCTCGGCGCCGAGCGGCAGACGACGCACATGGCGGCCCAGTCAGAGCCGATCGAGGCGTTCATTTCGGTGGTCGGCTGGATCATCGTGGTCATGATGTCGGCGGGCGCGGTGTTCGCGGCGCTCAACACCATGTACGCGGCGGTGTCCTCCCGCTCGCGCGAGATCGCGACCCTGCGCGCCCTGGGCTTTTCCCGCCTGCCGGTGGTCGTCTCGGTGATGATCGAGTCGCTCGTCTTCGGGCTGATCGGCGCGGCCGCCGGCGGGGCCGCATCGTGGTTCCTGTTCGACGGGTTCCGGGCGGCGACGATCAACTGGGCCTCGTTCAGCCAGGTGGCGTTCGCCTTCCAGGTGACGCCGGAACTGCTCGTCCAGGGGACCACCCTGGCCCTCGTGATCGGAGCGATCGGCGGCTTCCTGCCCGCGGTGGGCGCCGCCCGCCGCAGCGTGGTGGGGGCGCTAAGGGAACAGTAGGCGAGGGAGCGCCTCGGAGCGCCGGCCTCCGGCCGGCATCGCCCCAGTTCTCCCGGTGGGGGCGCGTAGCGAGGCGAAACTTCGCGACGCTGACCTTCAGGCCGGCACGGCCCGCCGGGGGCGGGCGCGTTTTCCCCTCAGTTCAGCCCGCGCCGCCGGAGCAGGGGCTCCACCTCCGCGTCCCGGCCGCGGAAAGAACGGAAGAGGTCCATGGCTTCGATGCTTCCGCCCTTCGAGAGCAGGGTCTCCCGGAAGTGCTCGCCGTTCTCGCGCAGGAGGCCGTCGTTCTCCCGGAACCACTCTACGGAGTCGGCGTCGAGGACCTCGCTCCAGATGTAGGAGTAGTAGCCGGCCGAGTAGCCGCTGCTCCAGATGTGGGAGAAGTAGGTGGTGCGGTAGCGCGGCGGCACCGGCGCGAAGGCGATTCCGGCCTTCTCGAGCGCCGCTTCCTCGAACGCGAGTACCCCGTCCGCCTCGGGGGTCTCGCCGACGCCGAGTTGATGCCACGCGAGGTCGAGCAGCGTGGCGGCCAGGTACTCGGTGGTGGCGAAGCCCTGGTTGAAGGTGCGCGCCGAGAGCACCCGGTCGAGCAGGTCACCCGGGATCGGCTCGCCGGTTTCGTGGTGGACGGCGTAGTTCCGCAGCACTTCTGGCCAGGTCGCCCACATCTCGTTCACTTGCGAGGGGTATTCCACGAAGTCGCGGGGAACGGAGGTCCCGGCGAAGTAGGGGTAGCGGACGTTCGAGAACAGACCGTGCAGGGCGTGCCCGAACTCGTGGAACAGGGTGATGACCTCGTCGAAGGTCAGCAGCGTGGGTTCGCCCTCCGGGGGCTTGGGGACGTTCAGGTGGTTGGCGACCACCGGCTGCGTCCCGAGCAGTCCGGACTGGGAGACGTAGGCGTTCATCCAGGCGCCGCCCCGCTTGGAGGGCCGGGCGTAGAAGTCGCCGATGAAGAGGCCGAGCGGGGCGCCGTCCTCCTCGAACACTTCCCAGATGCGTACGTCCGGGTGATAGACGGGCAGTTCGGGCCGTTCTTCGAAGGTCAGGCCGAAGAGCTGCGTGGCTGCAAAGAAGACCCCGTTCACCAGCACTCCGTCCATCTCGAAATAGGGCCTGAGTTCGGAGGCGTCGAAGGAGAACCGCTCGGCCCGCAGCTTCTCGGAGTAGTAGGACCAGTCCCAGGCCGCGATCTCGATGTCCGCGCCCTCGGAGCGGGCCAGTTCCGCCAGATCGTCAGCTTCACGGCGCGCATTGGCGACGGCCCTCGGGGTGAGACCGGAGAGCCGTCCGTCGACCGCCTCGATGGTCTGCGCCGTCTGTTCCTCGAGGATGTAAGCGGCGTGGTGCGGGTAGCCGAGCAGTGCGGCGCGTTCCGCACGCAGGGCGGCGATCTGCACCACCGCCTCCCGGTTGTCGTGCTCGCCGCCGCGGCTCCCCCGCGCCAGCGAGGTCTTCATGATCCGCTCCCGGAGCGCGCGGTCCTCGAGGGAGGAGAGGGCGGGTTGACCGCTGGTGTTGAGGAGCGCGATGACGTACTTGCCATCGAGGTCGCGGGCCTTCGCGGCTTCGGCGGCCGCGGCGATCTCGCCGTCCGAGAGCCCGGCGAGTTCCTCGGCGGAATCCACGACCACCGCCGATGCGTTCACCTCGTCGAGCGTGTTCTCGCTGAACGCCGCCGAGAGCGAGGCGAGCTCGGCGTTGATCTCCCGCACCCGGTCCTTTTCGGACTCGGAGAGCAGGGCGCCGGCGCGGGTGAAGTCCCGCCGGTACTGCTCCACGAGGCGCACCTCTTCGGGCGAGAGGCCGAGGTCGCTCCGGGACTCGTGGAGCGACTCGATCCGGGCGAAGAGATCGGCGTTCAGGAGGATCTGGTCGGAGTGCGCGGCGAGCTTCGGAGCCATCTCGGCGCGGATGGCATTGATCTCGTCGTTCGTGTCGGCGGAGGAAAGGCTGAAGAAGACTCGCGCCACCCGGTCGAGCAAGCGGCCAGACCGTTCGATGGGCACCAGGGTGTTCTCGAAAGTGGCCGGTTCGGAGGACGACGCGATGGCGTCGATCTCCCCGAGTTGCTCGGCCATTCCGCGCTCGAACGCCGCCCGGTAGTGCCCGTCCTCGATGAGGTCGAAATGGGGCAGTCCGTAAGGCAGCGTGCTCTCGGTGAAGAACGGGTTATCGCCCATCTCGGTCTGGGGCGCGCCGCCGCAGCCGGCGGTCAGGATCAGGGCCGCTCCTGCGGCCGGAAGGAACCGACTGGTCATGTCTCTCGCTCCTGTAGGTTCGATTGTGCCCGCTGGATCGCTGCAGCGGGGGGCCTGCCCCGCGCCCGTGTTCTCTGCCAGGGGTGCGCCTCATGTGGTTCCCCACGGGTTGACGACGCGGACTCCGCAATCCTGGAAGTCGCGGGTGTTCCGCGTGGCGAGCGTCGCGTCGTGGGTTGCGGCGATGGCTGCGATCTGGGCATCCGGGATGGCCGTCGCGTGTCCGGCGCGCCTTCGCTCGGCCATGATTCCAGCGAAGCGTTGCGCGGCTTCGCTGTCGAAAGAGAGGATCCGGTCACGCAGGAGATCGCGGAAGATCCGGTCCGCTGCGTGTTGCAGTTCCGTGCGCCGGATGCCAGCCGGTAGTCGGGCCACGCCGTAGCGAACTTCCCCTTCCGAAACCGCGGTCGTGAACATTTCGTCCTTCTGCAGCCCAAAGGACCACGCCAGGACGGTGGGGTCGGGCTTGGGGCGCATCAACTCCGAAATCACGTTGGTGTCCAGAATGGTCACGACGAGAATTCCTCGGAACTGAAATCCGGAGGTTCCCGCACAGGCTCGCGCGGAAGCGGTTCAAGCTCTACTCCCCCCACGGGTTCCACGATCCGTCGGATCGCAGCCCCGAAGCTCTCCGAAGGGTCCGAGTCAGCCGTGAGAGTGGACCGCAGGATTGCGCGCGCCTCCTCCTCCATGGACCGTCCGTTCTCGGCGGCGCGGACGCGCAGCCGTTTCTTGGTGGTCTCGTCGAGGTTTCGGATCGAGAGGCTGGCCATGGACGTTCTCCTGCGGGCCGCGAATTCTAGCGCCCTCATTGCCTGCATTGCAGGGAATGAACGCACAGCTGTCCGATCGGAGCGCCGGCCTCCGGCCGGCATCGCTCCCCACCTGGGAGCGAAACACGCACCGCCACCGACCCACATGGCGCGATCCCCACCGGCACGGTGTCACGCCGCCCGAAAGGAGCCGAACGTGGCCCTCCGTTCAAGGGGAGGAGCGCCGTCAGCGCGGGTTTCGCGCTCCCGCGCGATGCCGGCCGGAGGCCGGCGCTCCAAGCCGAGCGTGCCACATGGCCGAATGGCACCACGCGCTCTGCGAGCCTTGAGCCCGCACGCCAGCCGGAGGCTGACGCTCCGAGGTGTCCAACGAGGCTGACTTCAGGACAACGGGGCCTCGTGAGTTTCACCACACGCTGTCAACGTCGGTAGGACTGGGCGCGCCGGACCTCGCGCTCCGCCTCCGCAAGCCGGCCCTGCCGGTTGTAGACATCGGCCAGCACGAAATGTCCGAGGGGCGCCATGTCCGGGTCCGGTTCGAGAGCGAGGCCCCGAAGCGCGGTTTCCTCCGCTTCCCCCAGCTCGCCCCTGTCCAGCAGTGCTTTGGACAGGTAGAGGTGCCCGACCGCGAACTCGGCGTTGTGTTCGATCGCTGCCCGGAAAGAGGCCTCCATCCGCTCAGGGTCTCCCATCGCCCCGTAGAGCCTGGCGACGTTGAAGTGGGACCGGAAGTCCCTCGGCGCCATCTCCAGACGAGTCTCGTAGGCGTCGATGGCCCCGGAGCCGTCGCCGCGTTCCTCGAAGAGCAGCGCCAGGTTGTACCAGGCGTCCGAGAGCTGGTCGTCCATCTCCAGCGCGAGGCGCAGTTCGGCCTCGGCTTCGTCGAGGCGGCCGAGGCTCAGCAGGCACTCGCCCTTCAGGTTCCGGGCCGGCGCCCGCTCCTCGCCGGTGGCCTCGAGCCCGGCGAGCACTTCGAGCGCCGCCTCGTACTCTCCTTCTGCCGCGTGGATTTCGGCGAGGTGGTAGTGGGCCTTGTTGTCGTTGGGGTCCAGTTCCAGCAGGCGCCGGTAGCCGGCCGCGGCTTCGCCATAGCGCTCCGCGAGCCGGTAGGCGTCCGCCAGCCCCAGGATCGCGGACTTGTATTCGGGATCGAGCGCCAGCGCTTCCCGGTAGGCGCCGATCGCCCCGTCCCAGTCCTCCCGCTTGACGTGGAGGTTGCCGAGGACCAGGTGCGCTTCCAGGATGCCGGGATCCTCGGCGAGCACGCGCTGGACCTTGGCCATCGCGTCCTCGATCCGGTCCTCGGTGGAGTCGGTGCCGGCCGCTTTCAGCAGGTTGTAGAGGACGATCTTGTCCTTGGGGTCGGCGAGTTCCTCTCCTTCTTCCACCCGGACGCGGGAAGCGCCGCCCAGGTAGCCGAGCGCGGCGAGCTGGGCCCGCGTCTCCTCGTCCAGCGTCTCGGGGGCCTCTTCGTCGGCTCCTTCCTTCTCGAGCTCGACCACCATTTGGTCGAGCCGCGCCTGGAGCTGGCGCACCTGGCCGGGCCGTTCGGGGGCGAGATTCCGCGTTTCGGCCGGGTCCTCGAGCACCTCGAACAGTTCCGGACGCGGCGCCGAGATGAAGTGGAGCAGGCCGTTCCGGAGCGCGCGCAGCGGAGACCAGCCGTAATGGTTCCGGGGGTAGAAGCTCTCCGAGTAGGCCCACAGCCCCAGGTCGATCTCCGTTCCGTCGGCGAGCGGCACGAGGCTCGCGCCCTGCACGTCGCCAGGGACCGGCACGCCCACCAGGTCGAGGACGGTGGGCATGAGGTCGATCCCGCGCACCTGGGCGGGCACCCGCAGTCCGCGGCCGATCTGGCGGTAGGGCGCCCGGAGGAGGAAGGGCACCTGCATCGCGGCGTCGTAGATGAAAAAGCCGTGCGCCCCCTCCCGATGCCGCCCGAGGCTCTCGCCGTGGTCCGCGATCAGGACGAGCAGCGTGTCGTCCACGAGTTCTTTCTCGTCCAGCCAGTCGAGCAACTGCCCGACGAGGGAATCGGTGAACAGCACTTCCGCGTCGTAGGAGGCTTCCGGATAGCCGCTGACCCGAGACGCCCAGGGCTCCGGCGCTTCGTAGGGCCAGTGCGGGTCATACAGGTGGATCCAGGAAAAGAACCGTTCCTCCTTCACCCCGTCCATCCAGTCGAGCGCCGCCTCGAGGACCTCGTCCCCGGGGCGCTGCACGCTGTCGAGGCTGATCCGCTCGAACTCGCGGAAGTTGAAGTCGTCGAAGTAGCGGTCGAAACCCTGATCCAGACCCCAGCGGGAATCGACGACGAAGGCGGCAACGAACGCGCCGGTCCGGTACCCCGCCGCGCTCAGCGCTTCGGCGAGGGTCTCGGAGTCCTCCCGGACGTAGTAGCCGCCGTTGTCCCGCACCCCGTTGAACATCGGGTAGGTCCCGGTGAACATGGAGGTGTGGGAGGGCAGGGTGAGCGGCACGGTGGCGGTGGCCTGCTCGAAGAGGACGCCCTCCGCCGCCACCCGGCCGAAGGCGGTCGTTTCGATCCGGTCGTTGCCGTACTGGGTCAGGTGACGCGCCGACAGGGTGTCGAGGGTGACCACGACGACGTTGAGCGGCCGGATCGCGTCGGTTCCGCCGGGAAGCCCGGAACAGGCCCCCGCGAGGAGCGCGGCCGCGGCCGCTCCGGCCGCGGAAAACCACCGGCGGAGGCGGGATTCGGTCACGCGGCGATTATCGCCCGAGCCTGGCGCTACCGCTGATCGGCGCGCCCGGATGCACACCGCACTAGCAGCGCTCCGTCACGTCCACGATGGCAGCGCCGGTCTGGAACGCCGGCTTCAGCCGGCACAGCGGGCCGCAGGCCCGCGGACGACGTGCCATCATCTGCCTTGGGCGACGCAGGTACGGGAACTTCCCGTCTCCCCGTTGTAGTTCCGTCCTGCCCGGTTCCCGAAGCCTTCGCGGGCTTGCCGTTTCCAGAGTTCCGGCCGGTTGACACGCCCTTCCCGAGTCCATACGGTTCGGAATTGGACTGGAGGCGGTTTCGGTCGTCTTCGGGGTCCGCGACTTCCATCTTCAGGGGGTTTTGATGACTCGATCTCGAAGAGCAATTGGAGGCCTGCTGGCGCTCGGACTCGTCCTTGCCGCCGGCCCGGCGTTTGGCCAGATCACCGGAACGATCCTGGGCACGGTCTCCGACGATCAGGGGCTCGTGCTTCCCGGAGCGACCGTGAGCGTCGCTTCGGAGCAGCTTCCCGGCGGTCCGCGGATGGCGGTAACGAACGCCTCCGGGCAGTACCGCTTCCCCAACCTGCCTCCCGGCGACTACACCCTCACGGTGGAACTTCCCGGTTTCGGGACCTACATCGAGGAGGGCATGCAGGTCCTCGTCGGGGGCACGGTCGAACGGGCCGTTTCGCTCGGCCTCGCCACGGTCGCCGAGACCGTGACCGTCACCGGGGAGACTCCCGTGGTCGACACGCGGAAATCCGGTGTGTCCACCAACTATTCGAGCGAATACATGGAGAACACGCCGCTCCGCCGGTTCAGCTTCTTCGACTTCACGAAGTCGGCCCCCGGGATGTCGGCGACCAACCCGACGAGCGGCACGAGCAGCCGGGTCTCGGCGTTCGGTTCCGGGGTGGACGAGAACAAGTACCTGATGGACGGGGTGGACTTCACCGCCCCGGTGTCGGGCGCCGCCTGGCCGTGGCCCGCCACGGACCTGATCGAGGAGATGGAGATCGTCTCCCTCGGCGCGTCCGCGGAGCACGGGAGCGCGGCGGGCGCGGTCTTCAACGTGGTGACCAAGCAGGGGACGAACGACTTCACGATCACGGCTTCCGGTTACAAGCAGCACCAGTCCCTGACCACCCAGCCCATCAAGCTCAACGCCGACGGCGACGAGGACCCGAACGGCTGGGGCTACAACCGGGATCGCTACGACGACTACACCGTGCATTTCGGGGGGCCGATCATCCGCGACCGGGCGTGGCTCTACGCCAACTATCAGTATCTGCAGGACTGGGACACCCAGCCCGGGGCGGATCCGCAGTTTCCCCGGAAGTTCGGCGCGCACCGCATGTTCTGGAAACTGACGGCGGATCTCACCCCGAACGTCAAGTTCATGCACACCTACCACGATGACATCTGGGTCATTCCCTCGACCCCGTCGGTGTCGCGCCCCTTTTCCACCGCCGCCACCTTCAGCGGGAAGAATCCCTCGGTAACGTTCGGGCGGATCACCCACATCCTCAGCGCCGAAACCTTCTATGAGGTCGGGGTGTCGGGCTTTTACTCGCCGCGCGATCTCAGCGAATCGAACAACCCCGGAGTCCCCAACACCTACGACATCGACAACGGAATCCACTACGGCGGCTATGCCTGGTACGACATCTTCAAGCAGGCGCGGACCGATATCAAGGCAAAGGTCAGTCATTTCGCGAGCGACTGGATGGGCGCGGACCACGACTTCAAGTTCGGTGTCGTATACACCGACGGCTCACACAGCGTGCACGGCGGCTACGTTCCCGGCCCCAACTACCCGGGAGGCGTCCGCTACTACATCAACGGCGACGGCACTCCCTACGGGATCATCACCGGCACGACCTACAACATCGGGGGACAGTTCAAGGAGACGTCGGCCTACGTCGAAGACGTGATCAACGTCGGGAACCGTGTCACGGTGTCCGCCGGGGTGCGCATGGAATCGGTGCAGGGCCTCAGCCAGGATGTGGACGACCTGCTGGTGAACGACCTCGTGGCGCTCACCTTCGACGAGCAGGGGACCGTTGCCGGCGCCGGGGAGCAGTTCAGTTGGACCAACATCGGGCCGAGGCTCGGCTTCAACGTCCGGCTCGACGAAGACGCCAGGACCGTCCTCCGCGGCAACTGGGGGCGCTTCTACCGGACCGCCATCACCGGGGAACTGAGCGGCATCCATCCCGGGCAGGGCAGTCAGCAGGAGTTCTACTGGAACGAGGAGACAGGGCTCTACGACATCGAGGGGCCGAAGTACACGGCGAGCACCGACTTCGGGTACGACTCCAACTCCCGATCTCCGGTCACCGACCAGATGTCCATCGGCTTCGATCGGGAGCTCGGAACCAGCCTCGCCTTCAACTTCACCTATGTCCGCAAGGACCAGAACGACCTCTTGGGCTGGAACGTGGACAACGCCACCTATACGACGGCATCGCACACCTTCGGGAACGGCCAAACGCTGGACGTCTATCCCATCACCTCGGATCCCGACCTCCGCTACTACCGATTGAGCAACGTGGACTGCCAGGGTGTGTCCTACCGTTGCGATCCGATGTACATGGACTACACCGGCCTCGTCTTCGGTCTCGAGAAGCGGATGTCCGATAACTGGCAGGCGCAGGTCTCCTATGTCTGGTCGAAGGCCTTCGGACTGCTGCCCTCCAGCGGGTTTGGAGCGTCCTCGAGCCAGACCACCCGGGTGTACGGCAGTTCGCTGGCCCGGGACCCGAACCAGTTCATCAACGCCGAGGGCCATCTCCTGAACGACCGGACCCACACCTTCCGGATCACGGGGACGCTGCTCCTGCCGTTCGACGTCCTGTTCGGCTGGAACTACGCTTACTTCAACGGCAAGCCGTGGGCATCGCGCGGCCGCGTGGAGCGAGACGTTCTCCCGCAGGGCGGACGCAACGTCTATCTGGAGAGCCCCGGATCGCAGCGGCTGGACGATCAGAACCTCCTGGACTTCCGGATTTCGAAGTCCGTGTTCCTCGCAGACAGGACCCGGTTCGAGCTGTTCGTGGACGCGCTCAACCTGATGAACGCGACATCTCCCGAGGATGTGGCGTCCCAGACCTGGGACTCCAGCCTGTTCGGCGTGGGCGAGCGCTTTGTGGATCCGCGCCGGCTCATGATCGGCGTCAAGATGACCTACTGACCGTACGGGTAGTCCGTTTCGGGGCGGGGGCCTCCGGGCCCCCGCCCCTTTCTCGTATGGTCCCCAGCGTGAACCGGACGGGTCGGACGCTGTTGCCGCTCGCGCTGGCGTTTGCGACTCTGTCTCTGAGTCACGGCGCGGCGCAGGACGGCGCCGACATCCGCACGCAGGAAGCGGAGGCGCACTTCCAGCACGGCCTCCGCATGGTGGGCCTCCGCAACAACGACCGGGCCATCGAGCTCTTCCGGTACGCGATCGCGCTCGACCCCGACCACGCCGGGGCGCACTTCTACGTGGGTCTCGCGTACATCCAGCGCGGCTACACCAGCCTGCGCCGCGCCGACCACCACCTCTCCCGCGCCATCGCAATCGACGGGTCGAACCCGAGGCAGTACCACTGGCGGGGCATCGCCCGGCTGCGGCTCGGGGACTACGCGGCGGCCACCGCGGACTTCGAGGTGGTGCTGCGCGAGACCCCGGACAGCGCCACGACCTTGCGGGCGCTGGGGGCCGCGCTGCTGCGGATGGGCGCTCCCGGCCCGGCGGCAGCGGCGCTCCGTCAGGCCGCGGACCTCGAACCCGAGCTGCTCGAGACGCGCTGGAACCTGATGGTGGCGGCCGAGCGCGCCGGTGACGATCCGGACGCGCTCCCGGAGCGTTACCGACTCGACATCCCGGACGGCGGAGCGGCCTCGCCGTTTCGCTTCGAAGAAGTGTCCGCCGCGGTCGGGATCGAACGCTGGTCCCGCGCCCGGGGGAGCGGCTGGGCCGACTTCGACGGTGACGGAGACCTCGACCTGGTCACCCTCGGCATCCGGGACCCCCACGCGCTCTACCGGAACCGGCTCGCGGAGGACGGCGCCGCCACCTTCGCGCCCGCCGCTCTCGATGCGGCGCTCTTCGACCCACGCGGCGGCTGGTCGGCGCTCTTTTTTGACTACGACCGGGACGGCGATCCCGACCTCCACGTCACGCGTGACGGCTGGGACGGTGAGGACGCGAACAGCCTGTATCGAAACGACGGCGGCCGCTTCGTGGACGTGGCGCCCGCCGCCGGCGTCGCAAGTTCGGCGGACGGGTTCACGGCGGCGGTCGCCGACGTGAACCGGGACGGCCTGCTCGATCTCTACGTCGCGAACGGGGTGGCGACCCGGGGAGGCGCCCCCAATGAGCTCTTCCTGGGCGCTCCCGAAGGCCGCTTCGTCGAGCGCGGCGAAGCGATGGGGGTGGCGGACCACGGACGCTCCGTCGGGTCCGCCTTCGGGGACTATGACGGCGACGGCTGGCCGGATCTACTGGTCGTCAACTTCTTCGACGGCCCGGTGCTCTACCGGAACCTGGACGGCGCCGGATTCGAGGACGTTTCGGCGCAGGCGGGAATCGCCGCTCCGCATGAGGGGTTCGTCGGGTTCTTCTTCGACTACGACAACGACAGCTGGCTGGACATGTTCATCGTGGGTTTCACCTCCGACATGGAGACGGCCCTTCAGAGCCAGCTGGAAGGCAAGGCGGTCCACGAGGGGAGCCGGCTGGCGCTCTACCGCAACGACCGCGACGGCACCTTCACCGACGTGACGACCGAAGCCGGGCTCTCGTGGAACCTGGGCGCCATGGCGGCCACCTTCGGCGACTACGACAACGACGGCTGGCAGGACATCTTCATCGGCGTCGGGGCGCCGCCCATGGAGCGGTTCGAGGCGAACCGGCTGTTCCGCAACCTGGGTGACGGGACCTTTGCCGACGTGAGCGCCTCCGCCGGCGTGGACGACTTGGGCAAGGGGCACGGCGCGACCTTCGCCGACGCCGATCACGATGGGGATCTCGACCTCTTCGTGCCCATCGGGGGCGCCTTCCCGGGCGACCGCCAGCGAAGCCGCTTCTACCGGAATCCGGCATCCCAGTTGCCGCATCCGAACGGCTGGCTGCACATCCATCTCCGCGCCTCGAGCCTCCATCCGGACGCCGTGGGCGCCCGGGTCGCGCTCCGGGTCACGGACGCGCCGCAGGCGCCGGTGCAACTCCAGGAGGTGGTGGTCGGCGGGGGCTTCGGGGTGACGCCCAGTCCGATCCTGGAGTTCGGCCTCGGGCAGCACCAGACGGTGGCGGAGGTCACCATCCGGTGGCCGGGCGGTGGCCATCGGGTGCTCCGGAACGTTCCCGCGAACCAGCGGATCCTGGTGGTCGAGGACGAGCCGGGCTACCAGGTCCTTGAATAGGGCGCGAGGTGGGTTCTCACCCTTACGATACGGGCGGCATGCTGAGCGTTCTCGATCGCCTCGGACTCGGGGAGGGCCCTCCCGGCGCCTGCACCGGGCCGGAGGGCTGGATCCTCACGGGGGAGCGGCCGCTCGTCTCCCTGAACCCCTCGACGGGCCAGCCCATCGCCTCGGTCATTCCCGCGGATGCCCGGGCCGCCGAGCGGGTCGTGACCGAAGCGGCGGGGGCTTTCCGTTCGTTTCGTGAGCTGCCTGCTCCGAAGCGCGGCGACCTGGTGCGCGACCTGGGGAGCGCCCTGCGCGACGACAAGGAGCCGCTCGGCGACCTGATCGCGCTCGAAGCCGGCAAGATCCGGGCCGAAGGACACGGCGAAGTCCAGGAGATGATCGACGTCTGCGACTTCGCGGTGGGCCTTTCCCGCCAGCTCTACGGACTCACGATGGCTTCGGAGCGGCCCGGCCACCGGATGTTCGAGCAGTGGCACCCGCTCGGCCCCATCGGGGTCATCACCGCGTTCAACTTCCCGATGGCCGTCTGGTCGTGGAACGCGGCGGTTGCCGCAGTGTGCGGCGACCCGGTGATCTGGAAGCCGTCCGAGCACACCCCGCTCTGTTCGGTTGCGGTCCAGAACATCGCGAACCGGGTGATGGACGACCACGGTGTCTCCGGGGTCTTCAACCTGCTGGTGGGCGGCGGGGAGCTCGGGGCGGCGCTCGCCGCCGACCGGAGGTTGCCGCTGATCTCCTTCACCGGTTCCACCCGGGTCGGCCGGAAGGTCGCCACCGAGGTCGCCGGCCGGCTGGGCCGCTGCCTGCTGGAGCTCGGCGGCAACAACGCGGTGGTGGTCAGCCGCAACGCCGATCTGGACCTCGCGGTCCGGGCCATCGTCTTTGGGTCGGTGGGCACCACCGGTCAACGCTGCACGACCACCCGCCGGGTGCTGGCCGACCGGGAGATCGCCGGACCCCTGGTCGAGCGGCTCCACAACGCCTACCGGCAGGTCCCCATCGGGGATCCGCTCGATCCGGCCACCCTCATGGGGCCGTTGATCTCGGGCGACGCGGTCGAGGCGATGCAGGGCGCGCTGGAACGCGTGGTGGCTGACGGTGGAACGGTCGTCTCCGGCGGGGGGCGGCGTCCCGACATCGGGCCGAACCATGTCGAGCCGGCCATCGTGCGAATGTCCGCCCAGACGCCGCTGGTGGCCGAGGAGACCTTCGCCCCCATCCTCTATGTCCTGGAGACCGAGTCGCTCGATGAGGCGATCGCCCTCCACAACGACGTGCCGCAGGGGCTCTCGTCGGCGATCTTCACCGACAGCCTGCGCGAGGCGGAGACTTTCCTTTCGGCGCGGGGTTCGGACTGCGGGATCGCCAACGTGAACATCGGCACCTCGGGGGCCGAGATCGGGGGCGCTTTCGGCGGGGAGAAGGACACCGGGGGTGGCCGCGAGTCCGGCTCGGACGCCTGGAAGGCCTACATGCGCCGCCAGACGAACACCATCAACTGGTCGAAGGACCTGCCGCTCGCCCAGGGGATCGAGTTCGGTGGATCAACCGGCCAAGGAGGCGCCTGATGCCGAGACTCTGCCTGACCCTACTCCTGATTGGCCCCTTCGGGGCGTGCGGCGGGGAACCAGCGGCCCCCGAGCCCGAGCCGCCGGCGCCGGACGTTTCCGCCGCGGAGGAACTGATCGCCAGGTCCATCGGCTACCACGATCCGGCCGGACTCTGGGACAGCGGCGAGATCGCGCTCCGGATCATGGAGTCGCGGCCGAACGGGGTCACCCGAACGGTCGAAGTGGGGATTGCGCCCGGAAGCGGCGCCGTGGAGGTGCGTCGCGAGACCGACGCCGCGACGGTGTCGTTCGCGGTGAGCGGTGAGGAAATCCTGCGGCGAGCCGTGGACGGCGACGAAGAACTCGACGACGTGGCGCTCGGCGAACACGGGCTCGACGCCGAACGCGTGATGTGGCTCCGGAACTACTACCTGTTCGTCTGGGGGCTGCCGATGAAGCTGCGCGACCCGGGGACCATCGTGGACCCGGAGCCGATGATGGACTCGTACAACGGCCAGGATGCGCTCAAGGTCCGGGTCACCTACGACCCCGAGGTGGGCGGCGACACCTGGTACTTCTACTTCCACCCGGACACGGCGCGGATGATCGGTTACCGCTTCTACCACGACGAGTCGGCGAACGACGGGGAGTACATCCACCTTGAAGGGGAGATCGTCAGCGGCGGACTGCGACTGCCGGCGAAGCGGAGCTGGTTCTTCCACTCGAACGAGGAGTACCTCGGGGACGACGAAGCGGTTTCGCTGACCGTAACGCCTTGAAACAATCGTCGGCGGAGACAGTGGATCGGCAACCATGACGGCCCTCGTCCTCTCCGTCCTGTTCGTGGCGGTCTCCGGGACCATCCAGCCGGATGCGACGTTGCGGGCCGAGGCTCGCCGGCTGCTTCAGCAGCAGGACTATGCCTCCGCGCTGGAAGTTCTGGACGCCGCCGGCCCGAAGGGAGCACAACCGGAGTTCCTTCGGTACTGGGCGGAGGCGTACGTCGGACTGCTCGACTATCCGGCAGCGGTCGCTGTGCTCGAGAGTGCACCTCCCGAACCCGAGAATCTGGCGCTTCGCATCCGCCTGCTTGCCATTTTGAGCCGGGACGACGAGGCCCGCCGGGTCCTGGCCGAACTGCTGGCCCTTGGGGGACGCCTCGCAGACGGGCCGCGGCTGAGACTGGCGATGCAGTTGCGGGTGTCGGGCTTGGTCTCCGAGTCTCGCCGTTTGGTCGGGGCTCCGACCGCCGCAGATTCGCCGGCCCTGACGCTCGAACACGGCAGGCTGCGGCTTGCCGAAGACGACTACGAGGGCGCCCTGCCTTTCCTGGCGTCAGCCGCCTCGGCCGAAGAGCCGCCGGTGGGGGCCGCCTACGAGTTCGGCCGCTGCCTTGCGCTCCTCGGACGGCGTGAGGAGGCCATGCCCTGGCTCCGGAAGGCCGTCTCCGAATCGCCCGACGATTCCCTGGCCCATTTCCGGCTCGGGCAGTTGCTCCTCCAGGATTCTGATCCGCACCTGGTTGCCGAGGGCCGGCGACTTCTCTCGGGTCACGAGGAGAGCCGGTTGCGGGGGCGTCGCCGGGACCTGTTGCTCACGCGGCTCAACGAGCACAGCGTCGTGCGAGGGTCCTCGATCGATCGCACCCCGGGGCTGGTGACCGGAAGCCGGGACGGCTGGGTCGAACTGGTGGGATTGCTACTCGACCGGGGAGAGGCCATAGAAGCGACCCGCGTCGTGCAGGCGGCGTCAGTCCGGTATCCCGGGGATCCGGCCTTCGACATCGGCAGGGCGCGGGCCCATCTGCAGTTGGGAAATCTCGACGCTGCGGCCGAGGTGCTGACGCCGCTCGTTCCGGCGCTTGGCGAACCGCTCGACGGTGCTTCGCTGAGCGCCGCGCGGTGGCTGGCGGACGTGAGACTGCGGGGGGGCGATCCGGCCGCGGCGGCGGCGCTCTTCGATCGCGTGCTGGAGGCAGGCGGTCAGGGAATCTCCCCCCGGATTCGTGCCGCGGCGGCCACCGCCTTTGCCATGAGCGGCAATCCTGCCCGGGCGCTTACGCTCTTTGGTGAGGTACTCGACCGCACTGGGGGTCCCGCCCGGGCAGGTCCCCTGTCCGATAGCGCCCTGGTGCTGGAAATGCTCGGACGGCCGTCGGAAGCGGAGTCCCGGTACCGTCAGTCACTGCAGGCCGACCCGGCCCACACCCCAGCGTCGCTGGGCCTTGCCGAACTGCTGCTGCGAACCGGGAGAAGCGGGGAGGCTGCCGCCGTGGTTCGGGCCGCTCTGGAGCACGCGCCCCAGGACGCGGCGCTCCGTGAACTCCTGTCCCGGACAGCGTCCCCCGGCGCGGGCTAGGGTGCTTCCGCGGGGACGCGGGCGGCCGCCAACAACTCGCTGATCTCACCCCACGCCTCCGTGCCGAGGACCAGCGTCCGCTCGTCGCCGGCCCGGAGCGCCCGCACCTCGCCGTCTACGGAGATTGCCAGGTGGATCGTTTCCGGTTCGGTCTCCCTGGCTTCGTCGCCCGCTTCGATGTCTTCCGTGACCGCGATGGTCCAGGCGGCGCCGTCTCCGGGAAGGCTCGCTTCGCCCACGTTCTCGGCCGCGGTGGAGTTCAGCTCGTAGAGCAGGTCCTCGACCGCCACTGTGTCCACGACGACCGGCGTGGCGCCGCCGCTCTCCACCGTCCATTCCCGGCCTTCCTCTCCCTCCCGGCGGTGGAACGCCGTCTCGCCGTCAGGGGTCGTGAACCGGAGCCCGACCGTCCGGAAGGCCGCGAACCGGAACAGATCCAGGGACCGAACGCTCGCCAGGTCGGTCTCGGCCGCGTCCCGGAGCGCGTCGAAGAGAGGTTTCCGGACTACGAAGACCAATGGGTCCGCTTCCAGGCGGGCGAAGACGCCGGGCGGAGTCCGGCTCTCGCGACCGAAATGGACGGTCCGGGAGACGGCCTCCTCCTGCGGCCCCGCGACGAGGTCCAGTTCCGCGCTGAGCCGGGGCGAAGCCAAACCGAAGGGATCCTCCTCCCCCTCGTCCGGTTCCGGCGCCACGCCAGCCATCTCTGCATCGAGGAGCCGCGACGCGAACTGCGAGGCCTCATACGGATCTGCGGCGAAGCGGTAGGGGCGGAGGATGTTCCAGACGCCCGCTTCCCGGACGATCTCCACCGCGGTTTCTCCCCCGGAGCTGATCCGGAGGCGCCGCACCGCCGGCATGTCCAGCCGGACCACCCGCTTGTCCCGGAGGTCCCAGGCGCCTCGGTCCAGGTTGTCCCCGACGAAAGCGGACGTCACCAGCACGCGCTCGCCGAGCTGGAGATAGCGGTTTCCGGCTGCCGGGGTCTCGTCCCCGAATCGGGCGGCGAGCGGGTCGTCGCCCGACTCCGGGAACACCCGGACCGCCAGTTCCGGTGGATCGAGCCCGAATCCGGCGGGATCCGTGTCGGCCGCCCCCTCGATCTCCCGCTCGAAACGCAGCGAGGCGACGTTCTGGAGGAGCAGGTCCGCTTCCCCGGAGTCGGCGGCCGACTCCGGGCCATCGCCTTCCGTCACGACGAACCCCTCGCCGTCCCGGGCCAGACGGACGGTCGGCTTGCCGGGGCGCTCGATCTCGACGGCGCGGATCTCGCCTTCGTCCAGACCAAAGACCGGGTGTCCCTCGTCCCGGGCGCCATCTTCGCGCTCGAACAGCGCGATCCAACCGCCGACCGCAGCGGCCGCCAGGAGTGCGAGAAGCGTCGTCTTCCGCACGTCACCTCACCGGCGCGACCACCAGACGGTGACGCCCCAGATGAGGAAGAACCCCGGAAGGAAGACCAGGCTCAGCAGCACCACGTTCCGTACCTGCGCGGACGTCATGGTGATCCGGCGGTCCTCGGCCGCGCGGGGACGGATGGCGATCAGGTCCTCGTCTTCGGCCAGCCAGTTCACCATGTTGAGGAAGAGATCGGCGTTGCCGAGCGGCGCGAGGGCCAGGTTGTTCCCGATGAAGTCGGAGTCCCCGACGATGACCAGGCGGCCCTCCGGATCTTCGGCGGGCTCCCCGCCGGGCTCTCGGTCAGGATCGGCCTCCGGCTCCCGGTCCGCCGTGGCCTCTGGTGAATCCGGTTCCCCCGCACCCGCTTCGTCTGCCGGATCCTCCTGGTCGCCGGTCGGAACGTGGACCGCATAGGCGAGCCTCAGCGGTCCCGCCCGCTCTTCCTCTCCGGCGTTTACTTCGCCGGACTCCAGCTCTTCCGGATCGACTTCCCCCCAGGCGACGTCGGAGCTCAGAACCAGTTCCGAGAGCCGCATCCCCCGCGGAAGCTCGTCAGGCGGGGTGGCGATGAGGCTCTGCGAAAGCGGAAAGACGGTGGCGGCGTTCGCGAACCCCCGGGTGATCGGATGGAACCCGTAGGAGGCGGCGAGCGGGACCTCCACTCCGAAGCCGAAGAGCTGACCCACCCCGCTGGCGTCGATCACCACGTCCCCGGCCGGGGTCGCTCCGAACTCCGAGGCCAGTCCCGTGAGTTCCTCCCGCGCGTCTTGGGTTCCCGGCGGGTCCGGTGGATCGAGCAACAGCATGGCCTTGCCGCCCGCGCGAACGTGGGCGGCGAGCGCCGCAGCCTCGGCGCTCAGGAGATCGAGCCGGGGACCGGCGACGATCACGACCGCCGCGTCCTCGGGAATCCGGACCTCGCCGTCCTCGACGTGCTCGAGCAGCGCCAGATCGGCGACTTCGTAGTTGGACTCCTCGAGCCGCGAAGCGATGGCGGAGAGGCCACCGGCGCCCGTCTCTTCGAGCGACCGCTCCTGGTGCCCGCTCGTGAAATAGACCTTCCTGGTCTCGCCCTTCAGGATCTTCACGATGGCGTTCGTGATGTCCTGCTCCTGGGGCGCGGTGACGCGCTCCTGCCGTTCGCCGCTCTCCACGACGACCGTGCCGAAGGGAATACCCGCTTCCGCCGTCGCCTGGTAGGCCCGCGCCCGGGCGGGTTCCGCCTCCTGGTCGATGACCTCCCAAGCGACCCGGTCGCTCCGGTCGGCGTAGCGTTCTAAGAGTTCGACGGTGCGTCCGGCCGCGCGAGGCTGGTCGAGCACCACGAGCCGGATGTCGCGGTCGAGTTCTTCGAGAATGCGGACCGTCTGCGGGGAGAGGCTGAACTGGCCGCCGGCGGTGAGATCCCACGAGACGTTCCGCCGGTTCGCCACGTAGTTGACGCCCACCAGGACGCCGAGGAGCAGGAGCGCCGTCACTCCCAGGTTCGCCCCTTCGCGCGCGCTCCGCCTGCCGAACGCGGTGCGCAGCCGGTCGAGCGGGCCGCTCATCCGCGCCACCTACGGGAACGCACGGACTCCCGGGCGAGGTAGAGCCAGAACGCGGCGAACGACAGGTAGAACACGAGATCGCGCGTCGCGATGACCCCGCGCGCGAACCCCTCCATGTGTCCGGTCACCGAGAGATAGGCGAGGAGACGCCCCAGCTCGCCGCCGCGAGCCCCGGCGAACTCCACCAGCCAGAGGACGAGTAGCGCCCCGAAGGTCAGGAGTCCCGCCACGATCTGGTTCCGGGTCAGGCTCGAGAAAAACAGGCCGAGGGCCAGCAGTCCGGCCCCGAGCAGCAGCAGACCCAGGTAGGCGGCGAGGAGCGGCGCGATCTCCGGCTGGGAGAACCAGAACAGGACGCCGACGTGCAGTCCCGTCAGCGCCAGCATCCCGCCGTAGAGGGCGAACGCGGCGAGGAACTTGCCGATCACGATCTGACCGTCGGTGATCGGTGCGGTGAGCAGCAGCTCCATGGTGCCCGAGCGGATCTCCTCGGACACGGTGCGCATGGAGAGCAGGGGCAGCAGGAAGAGCACCAGGATCGCGGTGCTCGCCATCAGCCAGCGGAGCAGGTCGGTGTTCACGTTCAGCGTGCCGCCACTGAAGCCCCCCATCTGGCTCATCCGCATCCCCGCCTCCACGAAGCTCTGGAGGTAGTCGGCGAAGAAGTACCCGTAGAGGAAGGCGAACGCGCCGAAGAGGACGTAGGCCACCGGCGAAGCCAGCGCGGCTCCGATCTCGCGGCGGGCGATGGTCAGGGCGTTCCTCATGCGTCTTCTTCCGGCGCCCCGGACTCGCCCGTGACCTCACCGGTCCCGTTTCCCTCCGTCTCCTCGGTGGTGAGCGCGAGGAAGACGTCCTCGAGGCTCGCGCCGCCCCGGCGCAGGCCGTAGAGCGGACATCCGGCCGCCAGCAGCGCCCGGGCGATGTCGGTGGCGATCGCCCGGTCGCCGGCCGCCTCCACCTGCAGCACCAGCGTCCGCTCCGCCGTCTCGGAGCCCGCCTCCACTCGCGCCACTCCGGGGACGGCGCGCAGCGCGGCCTCCGCGGCGTCCGCCGGCGGCGCCGTCTCGATCTCCCAGGTGCCACCGCCGCGCCCGGCGGCACCCGACCGCGCCACCAGCCTCTCGGGGGTGTCTTCGGCGCGCAGCCGCCCGCCGGCGATGATGACCACCCGGTCGCAGGTGACGGCGACTTCGGGAAGGATGTGCGTGGAGAGCACGACCGTCCGCTCGCCCGCCAGGGTGCGGATCAGCTTGCGAGTCTCGTGGATCTGCTTGGGATCGAGACCGGCGGTCGGCTCGTCGAGGACCAGGAGCTCGGGTTCGTGGACGAGCGCCTGCGCGAGGCCCACACGTTGACGGTAGCCGCGGCTCAGCTTCCCGATGATGTGATCCCGCGCCTGCCCGAGAGCGCAGCGCTCGACCGCCCGCGCCACCGCCGCCCGAACCCTGCCTCTCGGGACTCCCCGGAGGCGCGCCGCGAAATCGAGGAAGGCGGCGACCTCCATTTCCGGGTAGAGCGGTGGATTCTCCGGCAGATACCCGATCCGCCGCCGGACCTCGAGGGGCGCCTCCGCGATGTCCAGACCGCCGACCAGCACCCGTCCTTCGCTCGGCGGCATGAAGCCGGTGATGACCCGCATGGTGGTCGTCTTCCCGGCGCCGTTCGGCCCCAGGAAGCCGAGGACCTCTCCCTTCGCGACGCCGAAGCTGAGGTCCGCGACCGCGAGCGTTCTCCCGTAGCGCTTGGAGACTCGCTCCACCTGGAGCAGCCGGTGGCCAAGGTTACGCGGCATTCGACCAGCGATCCATCCCGGCTGAACCGCTCCTCTCCGTTCCGCTCATCGTTGCGTTTCGGTCCAAATACACTCGGTATTCCTCCCTCACGCGCCTCGTCAGCCGGGCGCCTCGCTGGTCTCGGTGCTCACGCCACTTTGGCCACCGGCTGCTGGGTTCCACGGCTGTTTCGAGGGGAGGGCTCTCGGTGGTGTTCGGTACTCGCAGGCTCTGTTCGCCGGGGCGGCGGGGCACGGCCGGCCCGGCAGTCTATACTGGCGGCGGGGCGGTTCCCGCCCGAGACTGCCATGCGTTTTCGCCGCCTGCTGCTTCCGTCCGGCGTTGGCTTTGCTGTACTGCTGGCGGGCCTCCTTCCGGCCGCGATCGCGGCTCCCGGCTGCGTCAACCAGGAGGACAACGCGACCGCCTCGCGGATGAGGCTGACCGAACTCGTCGCTTACTGGGCGGTCCGCGGCAGGGATTCCGAGGGGAACAACTACATCCGGCCGGCGGTCCGTTTCCGGGTCACCAATACGAACCCGGGACCGGTCGAATACGTCCAGGTGATGTCGGTGTTCCGCCGCGAATCCGCGCCGGACGAGGCCTGGGGCACCGGTTACGTCCACTCGGTCGCCGAAGAGGCGCTCGCTCCGGGCGAAGCCAGCGGGGAACACACGCTGCGGGCGGATTCCAACTACCTCTCGCAGGGTGCGCCGGAGCGAATGTTCGAGAACGAACTGTGGGAGGACGTCGAGGTCGAGATGTTCGTGCGGGTGGGCGCTTCCTCGTGGATCTCGCAGGGAAAGACCGTGGCGCTCCGCCGGCTCGGTCCGCCCGGTGTGGAGAAGTACCTCGAACCGATCGAGGACGAGCCGATCTACGGCATCGCCCCGGGGCCGGATGACGTACCGGAGTCCGAACCGGAGCCGTCGGCGGAAGACCCTTCGGAAGCGCGCTGACCGCGCCGGCGTCAGCGCGCGCCGGACCCACCGCAGCGCCGCTGGTGGTCCCAGGTGGCGAAGCGGTCGGTCATGCCCGCGATGTAGTCGCAGACCACCCGCTCCCGGGACGATCTCCCGATCCGCTCCCGGAAATGGGCCGGCAGGTCGTCCGGCCGCTCCAGGTAGTGGTGGAAGAGGTCGGGCAGCCGCCGGGTTTCGGCTTCGGTCGTGTCCGCAACCCGCGGGTGGCGGTAGAGGCGCTCGTGGAGGATCGCCTTGAGTTCCCGGAGTTCGCCGTCATGGCGTGGGGGGAGCTCGACGACGGGTGAGCCGGACGCGGGTGTCTCCGCGCCGTCTCCGTCAGACTCCTCGATTCCGGCTTTCCGGATCCGCCGCTCGGTTTCCTCGACGAGCGCGACCACGAGATCGGCGATGACCCGGCGAAGCAGGGTGCGGACCTTGACGCGACCGTAGTGCTGTCCCTTTTCGAAGGACCCCGGCCAGTGCCTCCGGAAGAGCGCCGCCGCCTCGAGGTCCGAGACGCCGATCAGCCCCGAGGAGAGGCCGTCCTCCATGTCGTGGGCGCTGTAGGCGATTTCGTCCGCGACGTCGGCAACCTGCGCCTCGAGGGACGGTGGCCCGAGGTCCCGGAGGTCATCCGGAACGAATCCCGTCCGGCTCGAGTGAGCGAAGATCCCGTGCCGCGATTCGCGGGTGAGGTTGAGGCCGGGGAATTCCGGATAGGCGCGTTCGAGTTCGTCCACGATGCGGAAGGACTGGATGTTGTGCTCGAACCCGCCGTGGTTCCGCATCAGGCGGTCCAGGACCTCCTCGCCCGCGTGGCCGAAGGGGGTGTGGCCGAGATCGTGGGCGAGCGCGACCGCCTCGGTGAGGTCCTCGTTGAGGCGGAGCGTCCGGGCGATCGTCCGCGCGATCTGCGCAACCTCGAGGGTGTGGGTGAGCCGGGTGCGGTAGTGGTCGCCCTCGTGGTTGATGAAGACCTGGGTCTTGTACTGGAGTCGGCGGAAGGCGCTCGAATGGATGATCCGGTCCCGGTCGCGCTGGTACGCCGTCCGGAAAGGGTCGGGCTCCTCGGGCCAGCGGCGTCCTGCGCTCGAGGTGCTGCGGCAGGCGGCGGGGCGCAGGCCCCCCTCTACCTCCACCCTCCTACCCGGGCGCGTAGTAGCCGAGCTTGGTCCGAACCCGCAGATCCGGACGATTGGTCTGCACCACGATGCGTCGCCAGGCGCCGTCCTGCCGGGGGTTGTTGGAGATGTAACCGACGTTGTACTGGCTCTTGAGTTCCTCGGCGATCCGGGCGTACACCGAGTCCAGTTCGGCCAGCTCGGCGGGGAAGAACCACTGGCCGCCGGTCTCCTCGGCCAGGTTCTTGAGGACGTGTTCGGCCTCGGAGAAGCGCCTTCCCCGTCGGCGCGCGGTGTTCTGCAGCGAGATGGAGTAGATGACGACGTCGGTGTCCTTGGTCAGGTCGAGGACCTGTTCGAAGGTGACGAGCGAACTGGTGTCCCGGCCGTCGGACAGCAGGATGATGGCCTGCCGGCGGGCCTCCATCCGCTGGCGTTCGAGCGAGCGGAGCGAGATGTACATGGCGTTGTGCAACTTGGTGGTGCCGCCCGCCTGGGTCATCCGGATGGCGTGCTCGAGTTCGCCGTGGTCGTTCGTGAACTTCTGCAGGATGTTGGCGTTGCTGCCGAACTCGACCACCTGCGCCACGTCCTCCATCCGCAGCGTCCGAGTGAACCGGACGGCCGCCTCCTGGGCGAAGTTCATCTTGTCCACCATGCTCGCCGAGGTGTCGAGCAGCAGCACCATGCGGATCGGCAGGTCCTCGCGGGAGAAGGCCTCGATCTCCTGCAGGATGCCGTCCTCATAGACCGAGAAGTCCTCCTCGATCAGGTCGGTGATGAACCGCTCGCGCGCGTCGGTGACGGTCACGTTGAGCGAGATCAGGTCCACCGTCACCCGGAACTGGTAGGCCTGCTGGATGACGGGACCGGCCGCGGCGGTCAGGCCGCCGAGGACGAGGGTCAGGGCGCCCGCGGCGACGATCCCCCGCCATCCCCGAAGGGACCGGCGGCGCGCGCGGATTTCCATGAGCAACCCGCTATTCTGACGCAATTCCCATGCTCTCCACCGTGTCCTTCGTCCCTCTCCGGGCTTGCCGGAACCCCGCCGCTGAATGACGGTGTGCAGTGTCTCTGGGCAGGTTGCCGGCGCCGCGGGGTCCGCTCCGACCGCGGCGGTTCTGACCGCGAGCGACCGATGCTCGGCCGGGTTGGCTCCCGATCGTTCGGGGGTCATTGCCCGCCGGATCCTGCTCGAACTCGGGTTTCGCATTGCCGACTCGGCGATCGTGCCCGACGAGATCGACGCCATCCGGGAAAGAGTGGGCGCCTGGGCCGGGTCCGGAATCCGGCTGGTGCTGACGACCGGCGGCACCGGGCTCGGCCCCCGCGACCGCACGCCGGAAGCGGTCACCCCGCTCCTCGACCGCGAACTCCCGGGCTACGGCGAACTGCTGCGGTCGGAGGGCCTCCGGGATACACCCATGGCGGTCCTTTCCCGTAGCCTCGCGGGGAGCATCGGCGCCACCCTGGTGATCGTCCTGCCGGGGAGCCCGCGCGCCGTCGAAAGCGGGCTCGGGACGCTGGCTCCGACGATCTTTCACGCCCTGCAACTGCTCGCCGGAGACACCGCGCATTCCCGTTCCGTAAAGGCTCGTAACGGTTGATATACTTGGCCAATTCCGCCATGCCGCACCCGGCTTGAGACGGTCGGCGGACTCCGAAAATGACACCCGAAGAACTGCGACTGCACGAGGCGAATCTTCGTGCCAAGAAGGCCGCCATCGAGAAAGTCGTGCACACGCGCGCCTTCTCGCGGACCCCGCCGCACGGAGATGACGGGGACCGTTCCATGGTGGCGAACGACGACGAGATCGTGATCCAGCTTCAGCAGAATGACGCGAAGCTGCTCCGCGCCATCGACAAGGCGCTCGCCCGGATCAAGACCGGCGAGTTCGGCATGTGTTCCGACTGCGACGAGGAGATTCCGCGCCTCCGGCTGGAGGCGGTGCCGTGGACGCGCGTCTGCGTACCCTGCAAGGAACGGCAGTACTCCTGAGCGCGGCGGTTCGGCGCCTCCGGAGCGCCGGCCTCGGGCCGGCGCAGTCCTCCCGGTGGGGGCCGCGCGGTAGCGCCAAACAGGGCTCGACAACCCGAAGCCAAGCGAACAAGGGCTGACCCGCGGATGGACCTCGGTATTGCCGGCCGCGCCGCCGTCGTGGCCGCGGGAAGCCAGGGGCTCGGCCGCGCGGTCGCCGAGGCACTGGCGGCAGAGGGGGTCCGGGTCGCCATCGGGGCGCGGGGCCGGGACGCGCTCGAGCGCACGGCCGCCGAGATTCGGGACCGTTGCGGGGTGGAGGTCCTCGCCCACCAGGTGGACGTCGGCGATCCGGATGCCGCCTTCGCGTTCGTCCGGGCCGCCGAGGAGCGCTTCGGACAGGTGGACATCCTGGTGACGAATGCCGGAGGGCCTCCGCCGACCCGGCTCCAGGACACGACGCCCCAGCAGTGGCGCGACGCGCTCGAAGCGAACCTGCTCTCCTGCGTGAACCTGGTGCGCGCCGCCCTGCCGGGCATGATCTCGCGCCGCTGGGGACGGATCCTCGCCATCGCGTCGGTCTCGGTGAAGCAGCCGGTCCCGGACATCATCCTGTCCAACACCGCGCGGTCCGGAATCGCCGGGTTCATGAAATCGCTCGCCAACGAGGCCGCCCCGCACGGAGTGCTCGCCAACGTGCTCTGTCCTGGTTTCACGCGGACGGCGCGGCTCGTCGAGTTGGCGGACCACGTTGCGGCGAAACGCGGCTGTGCGGTGGATGAGGTGTACGCCGACTGGTCGAAGGACATCCCGCTCGGACGGGTCGGGGAACCGGAGGAGTTCGCCGCCGCGGCCGCATTCCTCGTCTCCGAGCGCGCGAGTTACATCACGGGGACGGTGCTCGCGGTGGACGGCGGCCACATCAAGAGCGTCACCTGATTCCACCGCCCGGGCGGACCGGGTGCTTCTCCGGCCCGCCGGATGGAAGCCGGCGCCGTGTGCGGGAGCGAGCCGTCGCTGCGGATCCCGCCGTCAGGCCAGGGCGCCCGGACGGTAGGCGACGCCCGGAAACGTCACGAGAAGTGCCTGGTCGAACGTAGCCAGAGGAAGCGATTCGCGGATTGCCAGTTCGACGAAGAGCGCGTCGTACGCCGCGATCCCGCTCTGAACGCCCCGAACCAACGCGCCATGCCAGAGCGACCGATTGGATACGGACTGGATGCCGAGACGCGCAGCCGCGCTCAGACGCTTGCCGCCCTCTTCGAGCGGTATCACACCCTGCCGAACCGCCATCCAGACGACGTTCGCGAGTTCCGCTTCCCAGACCGCCGGCGCCATGCCTCCGTCCAGGCTCCCGATGAACGCCTGCGACTCCTCAACGAACTCTTCGGTTCCGAGCAACAGGTATGCGACGACATTCGTGTCCACGACGGCCGTCACCGGCCGATCGCCATCCAGCGATCAATTTCCGCGGCTGTCGGCCTTCGTGTCTGCTGCGCCCAGCGCTTCTCGAGTTGACGAAGTACCGATTGACGTTCGGCGGTGTACCCGTCCAGCAGGTCGCGCACTTCCTGTTCCATGGAGCGGCCGTTCCGCTTGGCGAGCGCCTTGAGGGATTCGACCGTGCCGACCGGAACGTTTCGGATCGTCAGGGTTGGCATGGTGGTCACGCTTTCGCTGTCACAATGCTAGCACCAACTTGTCTTGAGGATTTGGCGGCAGCCAACCGGAACTACCGCGCCGGAAGTACCCGAAGTGGATGCGTCCGGACGGTTTCGCCGTTCTCCTGGATTGTGATCCTCCAGGTTCCGGGGTCGCCGAGGATCGTGGTGTTCCACCATCCGAAACGATGCCGCGCGGAGCCGCTGTCCACGATCGAATCTCCCTGGAGCGAGCCGAACCCGTCGCGCAGGGCGATCCGGACCGAGTCGCCCGGCCGGCCCCCCGCGAGCGACAGGCCAACCGCCATGGATTCGCCGACCACGATCGAATCGATATTCGGCGGCGGGTCCGTGAATTCGCGAAGACCCAGGCCCTGGCGAAACGTGATGAACCCGCGCTGGACGTGGTAGTCCATGACGGAGAGAGGCGGATCGTAAGCGGGTGGATCGGCCCACATCTCGTCGAGGAAGGGGTCCAGAACCCGGTTGTCGCGGCTCCGGACCTCGAAGTGCAGGTGGGGCCGGGTTGAACCCCCGGAACTACCGACCACAGCCAGCTGCTGCCCGGTGTCCACCGTCTGGCCGAGCGAGACCGTCAGCGATCCTTTCTTGAGATGTCCGTAGATCGCCCGCGACCCGTCCGCGTGCGTGATCTCCACGTAGTTCCATGGAACATCGGTCCACGCGGAATGGCGGTCGAACTCCCCGTCGTGCGCGCGGGTGACGCGTCCGGACGCCGCCGCCAGCACCGGGGGAAGGTCGCGGTCCATCCAACGGAAATTGGGACTATGGATGTCGGTGCCGTCATGTCCGTTATAGGTCCGGTCACCGTCGCGGTAGTCCCGGCGTCCCGGTCCGGGGTCCAGGTCCACATAGCTTTGGATCACCCAGTCGAGGCCTTCCTCACCACCGACCGGCCACGCGAGGATCGGCCGCTCCACCGATGTTGGCGATGGGCCCGGGGCGGGAGCCAGTCCGGGGGGAGCCGGCGCCGAGGGTGCCCCTCCGTCACCACAGGCCCAGATCAGGAATCCCGCGCCCGCCAAGGGAGCAAGGAGTCCGGCGCTGCGACGAAACGAGAATCCTCGTTCCTGAACGTTCACGGCTCGTGTCACTGCGCCGCGGTCACCCGAATCGGATAGGCCGCAACGGTTTCCGCGTCGATCTCGATCGCGATCTCCCAGATCCCGGGGTCGCCGGCAATCGTGGTCTTCCAGGCGCCAAGGGTCTGGCCGAACCGAACGTGAGCGACGGACGAGTTCCCGCGCACGGAACCGAGCGCGTCGCGCAGCAGGATCCGGGCCGAGTCCCCGGAGGTGCCTCCGGCGAGGGACACACCGATTCCCAGGATCTCGCCGACCGCGACGGAATCAGCGTTCGGAGGCGGGTCGAGCACATGCCGCTGCAAGTTGACCTCTCCCGCGTGGACGCTGAAGTCCATCAACGTGAGCGGCAGGTCGTACGACGGAGGATCCACCCACATCCCCTCAAGAAAGGGATCCAGCACCTGGCCGTCCGCGCTCCGGACCTCGAAGTGGAGCTGGGGCCGCCTCGAGGCGCCCGAACTGCCGACCACGCCGAGTTGATGCCCCGCGGTCACCGTCTCGCCGAGCGAAACGGCCAGCGATCCTTTCTTGAGGTGGCCGTAGATCGTCCGGGACCCGTCTCCGTGCGTGAGTTCGACGAAGTTCCACGCCCCGCCGCCGGGCGCGATGTTCCGATCGAACTCCCCGTCATGCAGATCGCTGACCCGGCCATCCGCCGCCGCCAACACCGGCGGCAGGTCCCGGTCCATCCACCGAAAGTTGGGACTGCTGATGTCGGTGCCCTCGTGTCCGGCGATTGCGCGGCTACCGCCGGTGTAGTCCCGCGACCCCGGCCCGGGTTCGACGTCGACGTAGTTGTGGATGACCCAGTCGCGCCCCCGCTCGCCGCCGACGGGCCAGGCGAACTCGGGGGGCGCGACCGGTGGCGACGGGG
>VXWI01000005.1 GCA_009835985.1 Acidobacteriota bacterium
CTCCTCGAGCAGGCAGCGGCGGGAGCGCCTCCGACCCTGCGCTTATACCGCTGGTCCCGCCCGACGCTGACCCTCGGACACGGGCAGGCTGCCGAGGACGCCACCGACCCGGAAGCGCTCGCCACCTTCGGAGTCCCGTGGGTTCGCCGTCCCACCGGAGGCCGGGCGCTTCTCCACCTCCCGGACGAACTCACCTATGCCTTTGCGGCGCCCCGCGGCCAGGCTGGCGGGGTCCGCACGGCTTACTTCCGGGTCATGGGCTCTATCTGGAAGGCCCTTTCCCGTTTCGTGCACCTCGATCCCCCGCCCGCCGGTGCGCTCCCCCGGGACACCGCGTCAACCCGGCTACCGTGTCACGCCGTGGCGACCGGCCACGAGATCACCGCCCGAGGTCACAAGCTCGTGGCGGGCGCCCAGCGTTGGCGCCGGGGCGCTTTTCTCCAGCACGGCTCGATCCCCTGGACGGTGGACCGCGCCCTCACGAACGCGCTGGCCGGGCTGCCAGCCGACTCTCCCGTGGACGCGGTCGGTCTCGCCGAACTCCCGGCCCTGGGCCCGGGAGAAGCGGCGCCCTCCGTCGAAGAAGTGGCCATCGCCCTCGACGCCTCGTTCCGCAGGGACTGGATCCCTCGCGTGCGAGCAGCCTGTGGATAAAGTGACGGGAGCACCGAGAACGGCGAGGCGCCCCGCTGACAAGGCGCGTGAGGGAGGGATACCGGGTGTATTCTGACCGAAACGCAACGATGCGGGCCGCCTCGCGGCCCGGTTCAGCCGGGATGCATCACCGGTCGAATGCCGCGTGACTTTGTCCACAGGCTGCTAGGGTGATGCCCGCGTTTCCGACCGATCTTCAGGAGCGATTGATGAACGATTCCTCACAGGGAGAACCGCCCGAGCCACTCGTGGAAGCCCCCGGGGCGAATGGCGCCGCGGACGGGGATTCCGCGGACTCGCCGGAGACGGAGGAGCTTTCGGGGCTCGAGGAGTTGCAAGACAGGATCGCCGTCCTCAGTCAGGAACTCACGGACGCGAAGGACCTCGCGCGACGGGCGCAGGCGGACCTCGCAAATGTGCGCCGGAGGGCCCGGAACGAACGGGCCGAGTTCCGGTCGCGCGCCACCGAAGAGGTCTGCTCCGCGCTGTTGCCCGTACTGGACGACCTCCACCGCGCCGCGCTCGAGGTGGAGAAGACCACCGGGCGTTGGGACGGCGACGGCAGCCAGGATCCAGCCGGGAACGTGGTCCGCGGCCTCCTGGAAGGAATCCGTTTGGTACTGCGCCGTTTCCAGGACACCCTGAAGCGTCAGGGACTGCTCGAGATCGAAGCGGCCGGCGCGCCCTTCGATCCCCGCGTGCACGAAGCGGTGCAAGAGATTCCGGCCGGGCCGGGGCAGCGCGAAGGCGACGTAACCGAGGTGCTGCGCCGGGGCTATCTCCTCGACGGCCGCGTGATCCGCCCGGCCACCGTGATCGTGGCGGGCGCGTCCGCGGAACCGGCAGAGGTTGCCGAGGGAACCGGGGAGGGCGGGAGCGACCAGGGCGACGAAGCATCGGCCAGGGACCCCGCGGCGCCGGGATCTGCGGCCGAGTCCGTGTCCGCCTGACCCATCCATGCCCGGCACCGCACAGCGCGATTACTACGACGTCCTCGGCGTCGGCCGGGACGCGAGTTCGGACGAAATCAAGAAGGCCTACCGTAAGCTCGCGGTCCGCTATCACCCCGACCGCAATCCCGGCGACGAGTCCGCGGAGGATCAGTTCAAGGAAGCCTCCGAGGCCTACGGCGTCCTCGGCGATCCGGCGAAGCGGTCCCGTTACGACCGTTTCGGGCACGCCGGCGTCAGCGGCGCCGGGCAGCCGGTGAACAGCGAGATCTTCGCGGACTTCCAGGACCTGTTCCGCGGCAGTGTCTTCGACCTGTTCGGGGACATGTTCGGGGGCGGAGACCGGCACGGCCCGGCGCGGGGACGCGACATCCAGTACGAACTGAGTATCGATTTCGACGAGCCGAAGGAAGAGAGCCGCAAGCGGATCCTGGTCTCGCGCGCCGAACCGTGCGATCCCTGCCGGGGAAGCGGGATCGAGCCCGGCAAGCGGCCGGTAGTCTGCGCCCCCTGCGGTGGGCGCGGCCAGGAGACCTTCTCCCGCGGCTTCATGGTCATGAGCCGCACCTGCTCCGACTGTGGCGGAACCGGGAAGATCGTCCGTGATCCGTGCCGGGAGTGCGCCGGCAGCGGGAGAACACCGCGGGAACGGGCGATCACGGTTCGACTCCCCGCGGGGATCGCCGACGAGAACCAGCTTCGCGTCCCCGGCGAAGGGGAACCCGGCGCCCGCGGCGGGCCACCCGGTGATCTCTACGTCCGGGTCCATGTCCGGCCCCGGCGGGGGCTGCGCCGCGAACAAAGCGATGTCCTCGGTGAAGCCACCATCAGCTTTCCCCAGGCAGTGCTGGGAAGCGAGATCCCGATTGCCACCATCTGGGGGGAGGAGACGCTCCGCATCCCTGCCGGTACCCAGCCGCACACGATCCTGCGCCTGCGCAACAAGGGCTTCCCTGCCCTCCGGGGCCGGGGCCGCGGCAGTCACCTGGTGCGGGTCCTGGTCGAGGTGCCGCGAAGACTGAGCGATCGATCGCGGGCCGCCATCGAGGCTCTCGCCGAAGAGATCGGCCCGCCGCCAGAGGCGTCGCCGGCGCCGGACGGACGGCCTCCCCGCGCCAGGAAACCGGATGTCCGCGGGGACAACGAAGCGAACGGAGACGGCGAAGACAGGTCCCGTTCCTCCTTCTTCGACCGCATCTTTTCCTGACCCAACCTCGAACGACGAACGCGCGGGAGCGGCGCTCCGCCGTTCCGGCGGATCCGGTGGAAGGGAGTCGCACGGGACGAACCACCTATCCGCTCGACCTGCGGGGCATCGAGTCCCGGACGGGGTGGGAGGGCATCGTGGCGGGCGAGGACGGCTTCCTCGGCGCCACCGAATCCGGTCGGGACGGAGAGCGGATCCGCCTCTGGTTCGGTTCGGAGGACACCCGCACCCGGGTCGCCACGGAGCTCCGGGGACTGCTGCACGCCCGCACCGACGGGGCGGGGCTGAAAGATCCGACGCGCAGCGGCGGCGCGCTCCGTCTTTCACCCCCGGAACCTCCGCGCGACTGGACCGCGCCCTATCGCGAGTTCTTCCGCGGAGTCCGCAGCGGAGGGTTCTTCATTCACCCGCGGCACGTTCTCCCGGAACCGGGGCTCCGGTCGCTGTTGCTCACCCCCGGACCGGCCTTCGGCACTGGCATGCACCCCACGACCCGGATGGTCCTGGAGTCCCTCGAGGAGCATCTCCGCTCCCGCCGTTCCAGGACCCGGGTCCTCGACATCGGGACGGGCTCGGGGATTCTGGCGGTCGCGGCCGCGGCCCTCGGCGCCCGACCCGTGGTGGCGCTCGACCACGACCCCGTAGCCGTCCGCTGCGCAGCGGAAACCGCCGCCGCGAACCGCGTAGCGGGCACAATCCGTCTGTGTGAGGGCGACTATCGGGACCCGGCGCGGGTGCCCGAGCTGTCCGCGCTCGCCCCGGACGGTTTCGACGTGATCCTTGCCAACCTGTCGGCGGGCGCCCTGATGGACGTCTGGAGTTTCGCAGGACCCCGGCTGCGACCGGGGGGACGGCTCCTCGTCTCCGGATTCCTCCATGAGGAGGCGTCCGGTGTCCTGGGCGCGTTTCCCGGAGAGGAACTCCGGACCGCGGAGATTCGCCTGGAGCTTCCCGAATCACCCGGGACCGACACCTGGGCCTCCGCGGTCCTCGAGCGCCGGGCGCCGCCGGGGGACCGGAACGAAGCGGCAGCTTCGCGGTGCTGACGATGGGCGCCGCTCGCCGCTTCTGGGCCCCCCAGGCGGCCGGTTCGCGCGACCTGCGGCTCGACGCGGCGGAAACGCACCACCTGCTGAGGGTGCTGCGCCTCCGGCCGGGTGCGGACATCGAGGTCTTCGATGGCGCCGGCAGCGCGTTCTCGGCCCGCTTCGTGGGAGTGGACGGCGAGGCGCGCTGCCTGGTGGAGCGCGGGGCGGCGCTCCCGGCGCGCGAGCCCGGGATTCGCCTCGTGGTTGGGGTGGCGGTCCCCAAGGGAGACGGCCTGACCGCCATCGTCCGCCAACTCGCCGAGATCGGCGCCGGCGCGATCGTCCCGCTCACCAGCGAACACTCCGAGGGGCGCGCGACCCCCGGCCGGCTCACCCGCTGGCGCGCCGCGGCCCTGTCGGGGACGCGCCAGTCGGGGCGGGCCACCGTGCCGCCCGTGGCCGCGCCGGTCCCGTTCGAAGGCTGGCTTCGGAGCGACCTGGCGCCCGCGCGCTGGATCGCATCGCCCCGATCAGCAAGCGGCGTCCCGCAGGGGACTCCCGGCGCTCCCGCCGCCGGTGGCCACGTCCTCGCCGTCGGACCCGAAGGCGGTTTCGCTGCCAGCGAGCTCGACGACGCCCATCACCACGGGTTCCGGCGCCTCGACCTCGGGGATCGGACCCTGCGGACCGGAACGGCCGCTGTGGTGGCGGCCGCCCTCCTGCTCCGGCAGGCGGAGTAGCATCGGATCCGATGTTTCTGCTCGGACAGCGGATCGGAAACTACGAGATCCAGAAGAGCATCGGCCGCGGGACGTTCGGCGCGGTCTATCTCGTCCGGGACGTGTTCCTGGAGCAACTCCGGGCCATCAAGGTTCCCCACGACCAGTCCCCCGCCGGACGGGAAGCGATCCTGCGGGAATCGCGCCTGCTGGCCGCGCTCGAACATCCGAACATCGTGCGCCTCCTCGCCTGCAACGAAGACGATGACACCCTCTTCGTCGTCATGGAATGGGTGGAGGGGCAGTCACTCGCACGCCGGCTCGACGAGGAGGCCCCGCTCCCGGCGGCCGCCTCCACGCGAATCGTCCGCCAGGTGCTCTCCGGCCTTGCCCACGCCCACGATCGCAAACTGCTCCACGGTGACATCAGCGCGGACAACATCCTGCTCTCCGGGGACGCCGCGAAGATCACGGACTTCGGGATGGCCCGGACGGTCCACGTCGCCGAACACGGCGCCCGGCGGATCGGCAATCCCTACTACCTGGCGCCCGAGCAGTTCCGCGCCGAGGCGGTCTTCGCCTCCGACGTGTATGCGGTCGGAGTGGTGCTCTACCAGATGCTCACCGGTAGCCTTCCCTACCAGGACCCCGACCCGGAGCGGCAGCGGATCCTCGTCGAAGCCGGGGGCAACGAACACCCGGGGCGGCACAACCCATCCGTTTCGGGCGACCTTGACGCGGTGGTTGCGAAAGCGCTCGCCCCGCGGGTCTCGAACCGCTACGCCACCGCCGACAGCATGCTCAGCGATCTTCGCGAGCTGGCCTCGTTCGGCCCCCCTCCCGAAGAGCGGCAGGCGGTCATCGACCGGATCCAGGAGGCGGAGCGGCCTCCGCGCAATTGCTGGAGCTGCGGCCGCCGGCTCCACCCCGAGGCAACGCGGTGCGCCCACTGCGGGGCCAGCCTCCGGTAGCGAAAGTCCCGCGTTACTCTCCCTCCCATGTCGCGGACCGCGAACCCGTCCTCCCCCCGCCCGGCCACGGCGTGGGGCGCCGCCGTCGGCCTGCTGGCGCGGCGGGACCTCAGCGAGGGAGAGGTCCGGGCGAAGCTCCTGGCGCGCGACTTCGGCGAACCCGAGGTCGAGAAGGTCATCGCGCGGCTGCGCGAACGCCGCTACCTCGATGACCGCTCGCTTGCGGAGGCGGTCGCCCGGATCCAGGCCCGCACGAAGCACCAGGGACCGCTCAAGGTGCGGGCCCACCTGCGGCGGCGGCAGATTCCCGAACACCTGGCGCTCGAGGCCATCCGGCTGGAGTTCCCCGAAGGCGTGGAGGGTGAGCGCGCCGTGATCGCGCTCAGGCGTCTGCAGCCGGCCTCGTCCCTCGATGAGCGGGACGCGGATGGCGCGGTGCCGCCGGCGGAACGACGGAAGGAGTCCGCCCGCCTCTTCCGGCGGCTGGTGGCGCGCGGGTATTCCTGGGAGGCGGCGCGCCACGCGGTGCTCGCGGACGGCCGGCCCCTCGAACAAGAGCGCGACGCGGAACTCGGGACATGACTTCCGTACCCGGCACCGGGGCCGGACTGCGGCGGGCGTTCCTGGACTTCTTCGCCGCCCGAGATCACCTGGTGGTCAAGAGTTCGCCGCTCGTTCCACGGGACGACCCGACGCTGCTGTTCGCGAACGCCGGCATGAACCAGTTCAAGAACTACTTCCTGGGCCGCGAGACGCCGCCGAAACCCCGGGCGGTCAGCGTCCAGAAATGCGTCCGCGCCGGCGGCAAGCACAACGATCTCGAGAACGTGGGCCTGACTGCGCGGCATCACACGTTCTTCGAGATGCTGGGGAACTTCTCCTTCGGCGACTACTTCAAGGAAGAGGCCGTCGCTCTCGCCTGGGAGTTCCTGACCCGGGACCTGGGACTCGACCCGGGACGGCTCTCCGCGTCCGTCTTCGCCGGTGACGAGACCACCCCCGCGGACGACGAGGCGCGCGAGATCTGGGAGTCGTACCTGCCCGAGGAACGGATCGCCTCGCTTCCGGCCGCCGAGAACTTCTGGTCGATGGGCGATACCGGGCCGTGCGGCCCCTGCTCCGAGATCCACTACGACCAGGGGCCCGCCTACCACGGGGACGACCGGTATCTCGAGATCTGGAACCTCGTGTTCATGCAGTTCGACCGCGACGACGCGGGGGTCCTGCATCCGCTGCCCGCCCCCTCGGTGGATACCGGAATGGGACTCGAGCGCCTCGCCGCGGTGCTCTCGGACGTGGACTCCAACTACGACACCGACCTCTTCGTCCCGCTCATCCACGCCGTCGAGGAACGCGCCTCCGCCGACGCGGATCCCGGAACGGTCCGAACGGCGGCCCGGGTGATCGCGGACCACGCGCGCGCCACCGCGTTCCTGATCGCGGACGGCGTTCTGCCGGCGAACGAGGGCCGGGGTTACGTGCTCCGCAAGATCATCCGCCGAGCCCTGCGTTTTGGGCGCAAGGCGGGAATGCCGGAGCCGGTGCTGCCCGAGATCACCGCGCTCGCCATCTCCGGAATGGAGGACGCGTGGCCCGAACTGGGCCTTTCCCGGGACCTGATCCTGCGCGTCGCCGCGTTCGAGGAGGAACGCTTCTCGGGGACGCTCTCGACCGCGATGAACCAGCTCGAGCGCGTGCTGGCCCGGGATTCGGTGCGCGAGGCCGCCGAAGTGCCGGGCGATGATGCCTTCCGCCTCTACGACACCTTCGGGCTCCCTCTCGATCTCGTGGACGAAGTCGCGCGGGAACAGGGAATGTCGGTGGACCACGCGGCGTTCGAGGCCCGGATGCGCGAGCAGCGCGAACGCGCGCGCCAGTCGTGGAAGGGCAAGCCCGCGACGGCTTCCACGGCCTACCGCGACCTCGCGGGCGCCGAGCCGACCCGTTTTCTCGGCTACGACGGCACGGAGGCGGACGGGTGCCGGGTGCTCGCGGCGCTCGCCACCGGGAGAGGCGAGGCGCCGGTTGCCGTCCCGGCGCTGCCCGAAGGCGCGGCCGGAGAGCTGATTCTCGACCGGACGCCGTTCTACCCCGAGGGAGGCGGACAGGTCGGCGACCGCGGACTGCTCCGCTCGGCGGGCGGGGTCGCCGAAGTCGTGGACGCCCAGACCCGCGACGGCCTGGTGGTGCACTCCGTCCGCATGCGGGAGGGCTCCATCGGCGCCGGGGAACCGGTCGAGGCCTTCGTGGACCGGCACCGCCGCCGGGGCGCGGCGGAGCACCACACCATGACCCATCTCCTCCACGCGGCGCTCCGGGACACTCTCGGGCCGCACGTGAAACAGGCCGGATCGCTCGTTGCCCCGGGCCGGCTGCGGTTCGACTTCACCCACTTCGCGGCGCTCACCCCGACCGAGATCGAGACCATCGAAGGCCGCGTGAACGAGCAGATCCGGGCCGACCGGGAAGTGCTGGCCAGCGTGGTGTCCCTCGATGCCGCGCTTGCCCGCGGCGCCCTCGCATTCTTCGGCGACAAGTACGGCACCGAGGTCCGCGTCATCGAGGTGCCCGAGTTCAGCATCGAACTCTGCGGCGGGACGCATCTCGGGGCGACCGGCCAGGCCGGACTGTTCGTCATCCTCTCCGAGGAGTCCGTGTCCGCCGGAGTCCGCCGGGTCGAGGCGCTCACCGGCCGGCCGGCGGTCGAACACGTGATCCGCGGACGGCGTCTCCTTGGTGACATCGGCCGCGCGGCGAATTCCCGTGCTGAAGACGTGGCCCAGAAAGTGGAAAGGATGCGCTCCGACCTCAAGCGCATGGAACGCGAAGTGGAACGGCTCCAGGATCGTCTCGCGCTCGGCCTGGGCGCGGCGTCCGCCTCGCGAGCCGGCGCACCGGCCGAGACCGAAACCATCGCGGGCATCCTGGTCTGGATGCCGCCGCCCTTTGACGGAGTCTCGAAGAACGAGCACCGCCGGCTCATGGATACGTTCCGCGACCGGCAGGACGGTCGTCCCTGGGTCGCGGTTTCGGCCGCCGTCCGCGACGGGCGCGCCGCGGTCATTGTGGGGGTCTCGCCCGAAGTCGCCGAGCGACTGCCGGCCGACCGGCTCCTCCGGGAAGCGGCAGCGGCCATCGGGGGCCGCGCCGGGGGCCGCGCCGACCGCGCCGAGGGAGGCGGTCCCGATCCGGGCGGTCTTCCGGCCCTGAACGACCACGTCCGGGCCGCGATCCGCAGCGCGTTCGGGAACTGACCCCCGGGCGCGGCGGCCCGCCGCCGGCCGTCAGAAGATCCGCGTTCGCGACCGCGTCTCGTCGGCCGGGGCCTCTTCGATTCCGAGCCGGTTTCGCATGAACCACACCGCCCCGTAGACGAGCGGGGTGTCCACGACGGCAACGAACCACTTGAAGACGACGCCGTTGACGATCAGGATCGGCAGCCGCTCCGGGGTGATCTCGCTTGCCCCGAGCAAGGACAGGACGGTGGTCACGAGGATCGTGTCCACGAGTTGGGAGGTGAACGTGGAGGCGTTGTTCCGAAGCCACAGGTGGCGTCCCGCGGTCCGGCGCTTCCAGTAGTGGAAGAGCCGGATGTCGAGGTACTGCGCGCCGAGGTAGGCGCACATGGACGCCGCCACCGCCACCCCCTGAATCCCGAAGACCAGGTCGAACGTGGCGTCGTCCACGGCGCTCCAACCCGCCGCCGGCACCCAGTTGGAGAGCATCACCAGGCCCACCACGAAGACGCTGGCGAAGAAGCCGGCGGTCACCAGCTGGCTTACCCGCCGGCGACCGTAGAACTCCGAAAGGACATCCGTACAGATGAACGTGACCGGATACGCCAGGATCCCCACCGAGAGTTCCATCTGCGGGTCCAGGCCGATCAGGCCGAGAACGGGAATCTCCCAGACGAAGAACTTCCGGAAAATCAGGTTGCAGGCGATGAGCGCCGCGATGAAGACCGCGGCGAGGGTCAGGAAGACCTGCTCGCGGACGCGCGCGTTGTCCACGAGCGGCTAGCGCGCTTTCCCGGAGTCCGGCGCGACCCGCAAGAGGCCGCCGTAGGTGTCCGTCCGCCGGTCCCGGAAGAACTGGAGCAGTTCCCGCAGCTCCCGATTCCTGCCGAAATCGAGATCGGCGAACACGATGTCGGGGTCCGCGCCGGCGCGGGCGACCACCTCCCCGAAGGGGTCGCACACGAAGCTCCCGCCGTAGTAGGTCATGGGGCCCTCCACCCCCACGCGGTTGGGGGCCCCGACGAAGACGCCGTTCGCGATCGCGTGACCGCGCATGACCGTCCGCCAGGCCTCCTCCGAGGAGTAGTCCGGACGGTCCGGCTCACTCCCGATCGCCGTCGGGAACAGCAGCAGGTCGGCGCCGCCGAGGGCGAGGAGGCGCGCCGTCTCGGGGAACCATGAGTCCCAGCAGACACCAACCCCGATTCGGCCGTACGCCGTCTCCCAGACGGGGTAGCCGGTATCACCGGGCGTGAAGTAGTACTTCTCGTGGTAGCCGGGCCCGTCCGGAATGTGGTTCTTGCGGTAGAGGCCCCGTTGCCGGCCGTCCGCGTCGTAGAGCACCGCGGCGTTGAAGAGCACGCCGGGGGCCGCTTCCTCGAAGACCGGCACGACCAGCACGATGCCGAGTTCGCCGGCGAGCCGGCCGAGTTCCCGAACCCGGTCCGACGGCTGCCGTTCCGCCAGCCGCCAGCCTTC
>VXWI01000048.1 GCA_009835985.1 Acidobacteriota bacterium
GCCCGACATCGCCCCTCCCAAGCAACAGATCCCCTTCGAAGACCTCACCCGGATCGATATCCGCGCCGGGACCATCCTGGAGGTATCCGACGTCCCGGATTCGCGAAAGCTGGTCCGCCTGACCGTCGATCTCGGGTTTGCGACCCGCACCGTGGTCGTCGGGATGAAGCAGGAGCGGGAGAACCCCAAGGAGATCGAGGGGTTGCAAGCCCTCTTCGTGGTCAACCTGCCGCCGCGGAGGATGGCGGGCGTCCTCTCGGAGGCGATGCTCTTCGACCTGGGGTATTCCGACGGGATCGTGCCGGCGCTCGCGATCCCGGAACGCCCGGTCCCCAACGGGACGCGGGCGGGCTGACCCGTACACTCAACGAACCGCGCTCATGCCCGACTCCCAACCCCTGACCGCTCAGGTCGCCCTCGTCACCGGCGGCACCCGCGGCATCGGCCGCGCCGTCGCCGCCTTCTTCCTCGACGCGGGGATTCAGGTGGTGCTGACCGGGACGAACCGGCAGGCCGCGGAAGCGACCGCCGCCCAGCTCGCCGCGGAATCGCCCACCGGCGCCCTCGCCCACGGCGCGGCCTGCGACGTCACCGACGACGCGAGCGTCGCCGAGCTCGCCGCCTTCGTGCGCGACCGCTGCGGCCGCCTCGACATCCTGATCAACAACGCCGGGCTCGGGATCTACCACCCCACCCCCGAGCTCTCGCTGGAGGACTTCCGGCGGGTCGTAGAGACGAACCTGACCGGCGTCTTCCGGGTGACGAAAGCCCTGTTGCCGCTCCTCCTCAAAGCGGCGGAGGCCGCCGAAAACGACGCGCCTTCCGGCGCGACCGTCATCAACATCGGCAGCCTCGCCGGCCGCCACCCCTTCAAGGGCGGCGCCGCCTACAACGCGTCCAAGTTCGGCCTCGTCGGCCTCAGCGAGGCGATGATGCTCGACCTCCGCGACGCCGGCATCCGGGTGGCAACCGTGATGCCGGGCAGCACCGCGAGCGGCTTCGCGGGCCGCTCCGCCGAGGACGGCACGGACTGGAAGCTGTCCCCCGAGGACGTGGCCGAGGCCGTGCTCGGGATCGTCCTGCAGCGCAGCCAGGCGCTCGCCAGCCGGATCGAACTGCGTCCGAGCCGACCCCCGGTGAAGCGGCCGCCGGACTGGCGTCTCCGCAAGAAGAGCTGAACAGGCCCGGCCGGGAGTGATCTACGAAGCACTCCTCGCGGCCGGCCTGCTGATCGTTGTCGCGAAGCTGCTCGAGGGGGTGCTCCGGCGGTTCCGGCTGAACGCGATCGTCGCCTACACGGCGGCAGGCATTCTGCTCGGCCCGGTCACCGGCATCGTCGATCCCGCCGGCGAGGTCCGCGTCCTGCTCGGCGTCGGCATCTTTCTCTTCTTCTTCCTGATCGGGCTGGACGAACTCGACATCTCGGGCTTCCTGGCGGCCATCCGCAGCCGGTGCTCGGCGGCCGCGGTGGTCTCGGTGGTGGTTTCCCTGATGGCGGCGCTGGTGGTCACCTTCAACATCGGCTTCGACTTCGGACTGGGCCTCGGGTTCGCCGGCTCGCTCGCGGTTGCCGGCGTCCTTTCCCTCACCAGCTTGGGCGTCCTCGCCAAGGTGTTGATCGACGAGGGGAAGCTGCGGACCCCCATCGGCATCGAGATGTTCACCATGGCGCTCATCGCCGAACTGCTGGTACTGCTTGTGGTGGGATTCTCGGTGGGCGAACACGCGGCCCACCCCACGCCCGCCGGCATCCTCAGGCTGGCGGGCCAGATCGCCGGCTTCGTGGTGCTGACCTGGCTGCTCGCAAGCCGGGTCATTCCGCCGCTGATCGTGTTGCTCCGGCGGCTGCTCCGGGTTCCGCAGCTCTCCTTCGGCGTCATCCTGGGCATCCTGTTCCTGGTGGTGGTGGGCGCCGAGGAGATCGGCCTCCACGGTTCGCTCGGCGCGCTCCTGTTCGGCGCGGCGCTTTCGCGATTGCCCCATCAGATCCGGCGCGAACTCGTCCCCGGGATGCGGAGCGCCGCCGACGGACTCTTCGTCCCGCTCTTCTTCAGTTCCGCTGGGCTCTATCTGAGCATGTCCTTCCTGGCGCTCGACCCCTGGACGATCGCGGCCCTGATCGTCATCCCCGCAGCGGGAAACTTCGGCGGCGCCGCACTCGGGGCCGCGGTGGCTCGCATCGAGCGGCCCCTGGTGGCCGGCACCGGACTGCTGGCCAAGGGGGTAGCCGAAATCGCGCTCCTGCTCGTTCTGCGCGAAACCGGCCTGATCGGAGCGGACCTCTTTTCGCTGCTCGTCCTCATGATGCTCGGCTACATCCTGCTGATGCCGTTGGTCATCGGGCGGGCCGTACAGAGCGCCGAAACCACCGAGTCCCCGGCGACCGCCGGCGCGCTGCCGCCGTCCCTCCTCCGCTTCGCCCTCGACAACGTGACCGTCGGGGCCGTCATCGATCCGGCCCGCTCCCATCCTGGCCCGTCGGTGCCGGTGCGCGAGTTCGTCGAAGACTGGGTCGTCCCGCATCAGCAGGACTACGTGGTCGCGAAGGACGGGAAACTGGAGGGGATCGTCTCCCTGGGAATGCTGCGCTATCTGCCGAAGCAGTCCTGGGCCGAAACTCCTCTCGTAAACGTCACCCGCGCCACCACCCCGAACACCTGGTCCGACGAGCCGGTGGAGGATGCCCTGCAGCAGATGACGGAAGCGTCACTGACCGTGCTGCCGGTCCTGGATCGCGAGACGAAGAGCTTTCAGGGCGCGATCACGAGTCAGGAGATCGTGGAACTGATCACCTCGGAGGCCCGGGGCGGGGAGTAACGGCGGTCTCCGGCTGGGAGTCAGGTGCCCGCGACGAACTCCCCGAGCAGGTCGTTGAACCGGTCCGGGTACTCCCAGAACATCATGTGGCCGCCGAACACCTCGACCTGGGAGCGCGGGCAGTGCTTCGCGAGGAACGGCTTCGCGGTCTCCGACCAGTGTTCGGCGACCACGAAGAGCGACGGGATCTCCGCGTCCACCGCCTTCGCTTCCTCGAGGTAGTCGCCGAACGAGGCGTCGGCGAGCAGATGGGCCGCCATGAGCGGCGGCGTGGCGAGCGATTGCTCGACGATCCACTTCGTGACCTCGGGGGACATCTCGCCCTCGATCATCACGTTGTCGGCGTACCAGACGATGACGCCGCGCTGGCCTGCCGGCGTCTGAATGGTCTGGAAGAACCCGCGGAGCTCCGGGATCGATCCCTCGACCCAGTCGCTTTGGTCCTCGCTCATCCCCAGCGGCGGCATGTCGATCGCGACGAGTCCGCGCAGGCCTCCGGAACCGTGGCTGCGGACGTGGTGCCAGGCGGTCATGGATCCCGTGGACCAGCCCACCAGCACGGGCTTGTCGACTTCGAGGTGCTCGAGGAGCTTCGCGAGGTCCGCGGCCTGGGTGGCGTAGTTGTTGCCGTCGGTGGTCACCGTCGAGCGTCCGTGGCTGCGGGGATCGAAGGAGATCACCCGGTGCGAGCCTGAGAACGCGGCGAACTGGTGGTCGAAGACCCTGGTCGTGAAGGTCCATCCCGGAATCAGGACGAGCGGGACGCCCTCACCGACGTCCTCGTAGTAGATGTCGACCCCGGGTGCGACCTCGAGGTAGGAACCGATGCGCTCGTTGGACATGGAGTTCTCCTTGAGTAGCTCAGCCGCCTCCGTAGATGCTGCTGTAGGCGTTGATGGCGGGCACGCCGCCGAGATGGGCATAGAGGATCCTTGAACCGGCGGGGAAGTACCCGTTCTGGACGAGGTCGATGAGTCCCTGCATGGATTTCCCCTCGTACACGGGGTCGGTCATCATGCCTTCGAGGCGGGCGACGAGCCGAATGGCTTCATTCGTCTCGTCCGACGGCACGCCGTAGGCGGGATGGGCGTAGCCGTCCAACAGGACGAGGTCCTCGTCGGTGATGTCCCGCCCCAACTCCACCAGGTGCGCCGTCGTGCGCGCGATGTCCATCACCTGGGCGCGGGTCTGGCCGAACGTCGCGGAGGCGTCGATGCCGATCACCCGGCCGGCGCGGCCGTCCTTCGCGAATCCGACGAGCATTCCCGCATGGGTGGATCCCGTGACGGTGCAGACGAGGACGTAGTCGAACCGGAACCCCAACGCTTCCTCCTGCGCGCGGACCTCCTCGGCGAAGCCGACGAAGCCGAGCCCGCCGTACTTGTGGACCGAGGCGCCGGCGGGGATGGGGTAGGGCTTGCCGCCGTTCGCCCTCACGTCCTCGATGGCCCTCTCCCAGCTCTCGCGGATGCCGATGTCGAAGCCTTCGTCCACGGTTTCGATCTCCGCGCCCATCAGCCGGCTCAGCATGATGTTGCCGACGCGGTCGTAGACGGGGTCCTCGAAGGGCGCCCAGTGCTCCTGCACCAGGCGGCACTTCATGCCGAGCCTCGCGGCGGCTGCCGCGACCAGCCGGGTGTGGTTTGACTGGATCCCGCCGATGGTGACCAGCGTGTCCGCGCCTGACGCGATGGCGTCCGGCACGATGTATTCGAGCTTCCGCAGCTTGTTGCCGCCAAAGGCGAGCCCCGAGTTGCAGTCCTCCCGCTTCGCGTAGATCTGCACCGCGCCGCCGAGGTGGGCGGACAGCCGGTCCAGCCGCTCGATGGGCGTCGGGCCGAAAGTGAGCGGATAGCGCTCGAACCTGTCCAGCACGGCGTTCCTCCTTCGTGCGGTTCGGGCGGCCCGTCCTCGGGCGCCCGGCGTTACCCTATTCGATGGGATGACGAAGGAAAGACGGGAGGAATCGGTGGCCCGCGAGGACCACATGCGGCGGGCCATCGCGATGTCGCGGCGCGCGATCTCGACGAATCGCGGGTTCCCCTTCGGCGCGGTGATCGTGAAGGGCAGCGAGGTGGTGGCCGAGGCCCACAACACCGTGCTTGCGGACAACGATCCGACGGCGCACGCGGAGGTCAACGCGATCCGTGCGGCCAGCGCGAAGCTCGGCACGTTCCTGCTCGAAGGCTGCGAGATCTACGCCTCGGGCGAGCCATGTCCCATGTGCCTCGCCGCGATCTACTGGTCGCGGCTCGACCGGATCTACTACGCGAACCGCAAGCAGGACGCCCACCGGATCGGTTTCAGCGACGACACTTTCTACCGCGAGCTCGCGCTGCCCCCGGACCGTCGCCGGATACCGACGAGCCGCCTGCTCGGCGATGAGGCGGTCACAGTTTTCGACGAATGGAACGAGCGGCCGGACAAGGTGACCTACTGAGGCTCGGAGCGCCGGCAAGATGACGGAGCTCGATTTCCACCGCCTGCTGGTCTGGGGGATGCTCGGCGTCGCCGCCATCACGTTCTTCTACCTGTTCCGCCGCACGGCGCCCTATGGACGTCACTACGCGGGCTCCGGGTGGGGCCCCGATATCTCCAGCAAGGTGGGGTGGGTCGTCATGGAGTGGCCCGCGGTCCTCTTCTTCCTGTCCGTCTACCTGCAGGGGGAAGCGGCCGCGAGCGTTGTGCCGCTGGTGTTCCTGACGATGTGGCAGATCCACTACGTGCATCGGACCTTCATCTACCCGTTCCGCGCGCGCTCGGCCGGGAATGTGCCACTTTGTGTCGTTATGTCGGGTCTCGCATTCAACCTGGTGAACGCCTACATCAACGCCAGGCTCGTTTCCGAACTCGGGGAGTACAGCGATTCGTGGCTGAGTGATCCGCGATTCATGCTGGGAGCGACGGTATTTGTCGGCGGAATGATCCTGAACATCCACTCGGACAACATCCTGTTCCGCTTGCGAAAAGGCAGAACGACACAATATGGCGTCCCCAACGCCGGAGCCTTCCGGTTCGTCTCCTGTCCCAACTATCTCGGCGAGATCGTGGAGTGGACGGGCTGGGCCATCGCCACCTGGTCGCTCGCGGGTCTCTCCTTCGCGGTGTTGACGTTCGCCAATCTGGCTCCCCGGGCGGTCGCCAATCACCGGTGGTACCGGAAGAGGTTCCCGGACTATCCGCCGGGACGCCGCGCTCTCATCCCCGGGGTGTGGTGAGGAGGCAGGGACCGCCGGTCTTCATCGGAGCGCCGGCCTCCGGCCGGCATCGCGCGGGAGCGCGAAACCCGCGCGGATGGCGCCACGCGGCGGGAAAGTAAGGGCCGCGGTGGCAGCTTCGCTTACTGGTGGAATGTCGCTCAGTTCACCGCCGTCGCAAACCCCGCTGGCAGGGAGACTTCCAGGATCTCCAGGTCGTCGGACGGTCCGTGGATGCCGGCGGTGAGGTTCGGCGGCAGCACGAAGGCGTCACCGGCGCCAAGGTCGCGGCGGGGATGTCCGTCCACCTCGAGAGACATCGACCCCTCCCGCACGAAACCGAACAGGATGTCGCCGTCATGCCGGGTTCCCGGGACCGCTACCCCCGGGACCCGCCGCGCCACCTGAACGCCCGCGATGCCCTTGGTGGCTTCGCCGATCCCCGTCTCCCGCGCCTCGAATCCCGGGATCCGCCAGGGTCCCCAGACCGCGTCCGCCTCCCGGTGGAGGACGAACTTCGTGCCCTGGAACTCCCGGTCGGGCCGGAAGTGCGGCGTCGGCAGTTCCATCTCGTGGTCGATGGTGGTGAGGTGCTCCGCGGGTACGCCGATCTCGATCACCTCGAATCCCGCCGAGGACTCGAGGACCCGGTGCCGGATCTCGGGAGGCTGGATCACGCAGTCGCCGGCGCCGAGCACGAACGGTGGTCCCTGGTCCTCGTACACGAGCCGCACCCAGCCGCGGTGGCAGAAGATGAGCTGGAAGCCGACCGTGTGGTAGTGGACCATGTCGTCGACCGGACCCGCCTCGGCGATCCTGATGTGCGACGCGATGATGGCGCCGCCGAGCCGGTCCGGGACGAGGTCCCGGTAGTGCATGCCGGCGCGGCCGATGACCCACGCGTCGCTGTCCGCAAGCCGCCGCACCACGAACTCGTGGGCCGCCTCCGGGATGACGAGTGGCGGATCCGCGTCCTCCAGCGCGATCCGGTGGCCGCCAGGGGTCGTCAGTTCGGCCTCTCCGTCCGCGAAGCCGGCCGGGTTGTCGACGTGGAGCCGTAGCGCTGCCGGGGCGGGCTCGACGCTCTTCTCGAGAAGGATTGCCGTCCCGTGTCCGGAGAGCGCTGCGAAGGCCGGCGCGTCGGCGGGCCAGATCCGGTCGAGGCGGAATCCGAGCGCGTCGATGAAGAACCGCATGTCCGCGTCGAACGCAGTGCTCGGGATCCGGACTTCGGCTCGGCGGATGAGATCCGGCCGGGTCAAGGGGGAGGCATCGTCCGGCATCGGTCTCGGGCGGCAGAGGCTATCGCGGTGTCACCAGAAGCCCGGAGCGCCCGCTCGCGTGCGTTACCGTTCCGCGCCCACTGACCGGGAGAGCCAAGTACATGACGACCGAGCCCATTACCGTTGCCCTTTTCGATTTCCTGCGAGACCTCCGGGACAACAACGATCGCGAGTGGTTCGCGGCCAACAAGGGCCGCTACGTGGCCGACGTACGCGACCCGATGCTCGGTTTCATCGCCGACTTCGCGGCTCCGCTCGCCGAGATCAGTCCCCACTTCGTGGCCGATCCGCGGGCGAACGGCGGCTCCCTCTTCCGGATCTACCGGGACACCCGCTTCTCACGCGACAAGACGCCCTACAAGACGAACGTGGGCGCCCATTTCCGGCACGCCGCCGGGAAGGACGCGCACGCCCCAGGCTTCTACCTCCATCTCGAACCCGGGATGTGCTTTGCGGCATGCGGTATCTGGCGGCCGGACAACCCGACCGTGACGAAGATCCGCGAAGCGATCCAAGAAGGGCAGGACGAATGGACGCGGATCACGAGGGCTCGGGCGTTTGCCGAGACCTTCGAGTTCGAGGGCGAGTCGCTGAAGCGGCCGCCGCGGGGCTATGACGCGGGCCACCCCCTGGTCGAGGACCTGAAGCGCAAGGACTTCGCGGTGGTCACCAGCTTCGCCGAGGAAAAGGCGCTGCGGGGCGACCTGCTCGAGTGGTTCGCCGGGATTTCCCGGCAGGGAGCGCCGTTCGTGGAGTTCCTGTCGAACGCGGTGGGGGTGGAGTTCTAGGTCCTCTCCCTACGGCAGATTCACCTGCCAGGAACGTTGACATGCAAGCATACGCTTGCATATAATGGACCCCGGACATGCAAGGAACACCCGTCTTAGACTGGCCTTGTGGACGTGTACCGCGCGATTGCCGACCCAACCAGGCGAGCCATTCTGGATGAGCTCGTCGATCGGTCAGGTCAGTCGCTTTTCGAACTCTGCTCGCGCCTGATCATGAAGCACGGCATCAATTCCTCACGCCAGGCGATCACCCAACACCTGGACGTCCTGGAGGCCGCCGGGCTGATTCGCACGCGGCGCGAGGGGAGGTGGAAGCTCCACTGGTTCGAGGGCGGCCCGCTGAAGGCCATCGGGGAGCGTTGGCCGATCTCAACAGATGAGAGGGAACAGGAAAAATGAGGATTCACCTTGCCGGCGTCATGGTGGACGACCAGGAAAAGGCACTTCGTTTCTACACGGAAACGCTTGGTTTCCAGGTGAAACACAACATCCCACTGGGACGTCACGCCTGGATCACCGTCGTATCGGAGGAAGCTCCAGAGGGGACGGAGTTGGTGCTCGAGCCCGATGAGCATCCCGCGGCCCGTCCGTTCAAGGAGGCGCTTGTGAAGGACGGCATCCCGTATACCTCCTTCGCGGTCGACGACGTCGAGGCCGAACACGAACGCCTCACCGCCAAGGGTGTGCGGTTCGTTCAGCCGCCGACGGACCTCGGGCCCGTCATTACTGCGGTGTTCGACGATACGTGCGGCAACCTGATCCAGATTCAGGAGCAAAAACCTCAACCGTAGCGATCTCGAGCATCCATCCCCGGAGGACAGCCCATGCCCGCCAGCGTCACCCCCTTCCTCATGTTCGAGGGCCAGGCCGACGAGGCCATGAACTTCTACGTGAAGGTCATCCCGGACAGCGAGATCCTGAACGTCCAGCGCCACGGCCCGGACGGCCCGGGCCCGGAAGGCTCCATCTTCGTCGCCTCCTTCTCCCTCCGCGGGCAGCCGGTGATGGTGAGCGACAGCTACATCAGCCACGACTTCACGTTCACGCCTTCCATCTCGCTCTTCGTCACCTGCCAGAGCGAAGAGGAAGTCGCGGAACTCAGCACCGCCCTCGCCGAGGGCGGCCAGTACCTGATGCCGCTCGACAACTACGGCTTTAGCCGCCGCTTCGCGTGGGTGGTGGACCGCTTCGGCGTGTCCTGGCAGGTGAACCTGCCGTAACGGCGTCGGGGGCCGTGCGCGGCGCGCCAGTTCTCCCGGTGGGGGGGCGCCGCGGTGCCGGTCTGGAGACCGGCGTTCCAAGCCGTTTCTGCGGTGAGGTCGAGGTGGAAGAGTCTGGGTTCGACCGCCTCTCGGCGGTCGATGCCGGCCGGAGGCCGGCGCTCCGATGCGTTAGCCCTTCAGGTAGGCGTTGCGGAGGAGGGGTTTGCGGACCTTGCCGGAGGGGGTGCGGGGGATGGTGGTGACGAAGACGATCTCGCGCGGGCGCTTGTAGCGGGCGAGCCGCTCGGCGCAGTGGGCGATGAGGTCGTCGCCCGAGATCTCCGCGGCGCGGACCACGGTTGCGACCGGGGCCTCGCCCCAGCGGTCGTCGGGGACTCCGAAGACCGTGCAGTCCTCGACCGCGGGGTGGCTCGCCAGGGCCGTCTCGACCTCGGAGGGGTGGATGTTGAAGCCGCCCGAGATGATGATCTCCCGGGATCGCCCGACCAGCGTGACGTAGCCGCTTTCGTCCGCCCGCCCCAGATCGCCCGTCCAACCCCAGCCGCCGCGGAAGTAGCGCGCCGTTTCTTCCTCGTCCCCGAAGTAGCCCTCCATCATGTAGGGCCCGCGAGTCACCAGTTCGCCCACTGTCCCTGGCGGGACCGGATTCCCGTCCCCGTCCACGATCCGGAGTTCCACCCCTTCCGCGGCGCGGCCGACGGTGCCGGGGTGCGCCTCCGTGTCCGACGGCTTGAGGATCGTCAGCGGGCCGGTTTCGGACTGGCCGTAGTGATCGGTGTAACCGCAGTGCGGCAGCGCGCCCCGGCACTCCTCGATGAGGCCGGCGGGCGTCGGCGCCCCGCCGACGCCGATGTTCTTCAGCGAGGCCAGCCGCTCCCCGTTGAAGGCCGGGGAGCGGAGGAGGTCGCGCACCTGGACCGGCACCAGGAACACCGAGGAGATCCCGTGGCGCTCGGTTGCCGCAATGAACTCCGCCGGATCCCACCTGCGGAAGATGACGGAGGTGCACCCGCGCAGGATCGCGGCCTGGTACCAGATCATCAGGCCCACGGCGTGGAACATCGGGACCACTGCCCCGACGACGTCCCGCTCCGTGACCTGATGCTCGCGGGCGGTGCTGTCCGCCGAGACGTAGCGCGCCGTGTGACTGACCACCGCTCCCTTCGGCCGGCCGGTGGTGCCGCCCGTGAAGGTCATGGCGACCGGGGCCGAGGGGTCGACCTTCAGGTCCGGCGGGCGATCGGAGACCGTGGCGAGCGCGGCTTCGAAATCCGGACTTCCGGCGACCATCACGGTGGACACCACGCTCCGGACTTTGGCGCCGATCCGGTCCTGAACCGCCGCGTCCACGACCAGCAGCCGCGGGCGGGTGCGTTCGACGATCTCCGCGATCTCCGCCGCTGCGTAGAGCGGCGGGATGTGGACGAGCACGCTGCCGGCCCGGGCGTTCCCGAAATGGACGACCCCGTACTCCGGACTGTTGAACAGCACGGTCGCGATCCGGTCTCCGGGGCCCACGCCCCGCGCGATCAGGAAGTTGGCCAAGCGGTTTGCCAGCCGGTCGTATTCGCCGAAGTCGAGCCGCCGGCCGTCCGCGATGATCGCCGTCTTCTCCGGGGTCCTCCCGGCGGCGAGCCGCAGGATTTCGCCTAGCTCCAAGAGAGACTCTTCAGACCGCTCCGACGCTGAGGTCTTCCGGCAGCCGGGCCATCGCCTCCATGGGGCCGAAGATGCTCTCCACCCCGGAACCGAAGACGTTGCCCGACAGGATGTCGATGACTCCCTGCCGGCATTCCGGATGCGCTTTCAGGAAGTCCGCGAAGTTGAAGTCGCGGTCGTAGAACGCGTACACCATCTTCCGGAACGCCCGCATCCCGGCGATGAACGGGTCGGCGAAGGCTCCGAGCGTAGCGCCGGATAGGTCATTGTTTGTCAGACCACCGCAGATGGCATCCGCCGCCCACTCCCCCGACCTGAGGGCGAGCAACACCCCCGTCGAGTAGATGGGATCGAGGAACGCGAACGCATCGCCGACCAGCACCCAGCCGTCCCCGGCGATGCGCTCGGAGCAGTAGGAGAAGTCCTGCACCACCCGGACGGGGATCGCCTGCTCGGCGCCCCGGAGGCGCTCCTCGAGGGCCGGACAGTTGCGGATCTCGGCATCGAAGCGGGCCTGGGCGTCGCCCGAGCCGTCCATCAGGGTTTCGAGGTCTCCCACCACCCCGACGCTCACCACCCCGCCAGCCAGCGGGATGTACCAGAACCAGGAGTCCCGGTCCCGGGTGTGCATGATGAGCGTCGCGCCCTCATCGATGCCGCCGTCGCGCTTCGCGCCCCGGAAGTGACTGAAAATGGACACCTTGCGGAGATGCGGCTCGGCCACCTTGAGTCCGAGCTTGCGGGCCATGAGGGCGTTCCGTCCGGTCGCGTCCACCACGACCCGCGCCGGCAGCTCGAACGCGGGGCCGTCGGCCGCCCGCGCGCGAACCCCCACCGCCCGGTCCCCGTCGAAGAGGACGTCCTGCACCTGGATGCCCTGGTGGACTTCGACGCCCCGCTCAGCCGCGTTCTCCAGCAGAAGCGCGTCGAGTTCGCTGCGCCGCACCTGCCAGGTGGTGGACCGCTCGTGCGGGTCCGTCTCCGAAAAGTAGAAGGGCGCCGAACCGCGGCCCGACGCGCTGAAGAACTGGACGCTGTGCTTTTTCTGGAAGTGGCTCGCCTTCAGCCGCTCCACGATGCCGAGGCGGGCGAAGGTCTCGTAGGTGTAGGGCACGAGCGACTCGCCCACCTTGAAGGGCGGCGTCTTCTCCCGCTCGAGGAGGGCCACCCGGAAGCCCCCCATGGCGACGAGCGTTGCCGCCGTGGCGCCCGCGGGGCCGCCGCCCATGACGACGACGTCCAGGTTCTCGGACTGCACGAAGTCAGGGGAAAGACAAAAACCGCCGTCTTATTGCCATCAGACGTAGGCGACGCCCCGGTTCTCCGGCTCATAGAACGCGGGGAGCAGCGAATCCACTTGCAGCAGTCCCTGAGGGGTAAGACGAATAGTGTCACTGTCGACGGTGGCCATGCGCTCGCGCTCCAGCTTGCTGAACGCGGAACCGAACTCGTCGGTCAGCTCCACCCCGAACTTGCCGCGGAAGTACGAAGGGTCGAGGTATCCGAGCTTCAGTTGCAGGATCGTCTCCCGGATCAGGCGCTCCTTCGGAGACGTCTCGAGAGCCCTGTCGATGGGGAACGAACCCGCTTCGAGCGCCTCCAGATAGGTATCCCACGACGAGGTGTTCTGGTAATGGACTCCGCCCAGGTGGCCGAAAGAGGACACCCCGGTCGCCATCATGTCGGCGCCACGCCATAAAGCGTCACGGTAGGTGAAACGCGCCGCCCGCCCCTTCTTCTTGACGGTGTAGGCGCTCGAAGGCTCGAACCCGGCCTTCGCGAACTCCTCGAACGCGTAGGCGTGCCAATCGCGGCGCGTCTGCCAGCTCGCAAACAAGGGCGCGTCGCTGTCGCCGTCGAGGATCTTCTTCGCGTACACGGTGTTGTAGGGCAGTTCCATCTGGTACACGGTGACGCTGTCCGGGTCGAGATCGATCGTCTGCTGGACCGTGTCGCGCCAGAGGTCCCAGGTCTCGCCGAGCATTCCCGCGATGAGGTCCACGTTGACCTGCTGGAAATCCGCCTCGCGGATCCACGGCATGCAGCGGTAGATCTCCTTCGTGGTGTGGGCGCGGCCGTTCTCCCGCAGGATCGCGTCGTTCATGTGCTCGAGGCCGAGGCTCAGCCGGGTGACGCCGATGTCCTTGATCGCGTGCACCTTGGCCTCGGTCAACGTGCCCGGTTCGCACTCGAAGGCGACTTCGTCGAGTTCCGACCAGGAGAAGGCGTCCTTCATCCGGACGACGAGGCCGAGGAGCTGCTTCGGGCTGATGAACGACGGGGTCCCGCCGCCGAAGTAGACGAAGTGCAGGGGCCGGCCCGCGAGGTACGGCTGGGCCGCGTAGAACTCGATCTCCCGCGCCAGCCCGTCGAGGTATCGCTCGACCTCCTTGCTGTTCTTGTCGGTATAGACCCGGAAATAGCAGAACTTGCACCGCTTCCGGCAGAAGGGAATGTGCAGGTAGAGCCCGAGATCGGGCGGCGCCGCGCCCGGCGCCTCGCCGAGAACCTCGTAAAGGGCCGGCACCTGGTCCGGGTTCCAGCGCGAAAAGGGCGGGTAGTTGGAGACGAAGACGTTGCCGAGGTCGGACTCGGTGGCGCGCTCGGTCATTTCTCAGGGCCCGGCGTTTACGGGACGCTCGCTGCTCGGGGGAAGGAGCCGGATTCTACCGAGCCGCGACCGGCTCAGCGCCGACTCAGGGTGACGGGAATTCCGTGGCGCGGCTTCAGCGTCACCACCGCCTCCGTCTCGACCGGGTGCCCGGGGACGACGCGCATCCGGAACCGCGGCACGAGCTGCGCGAGGATCAACTGGATTTCGAGCATCGCCATCCCGGCCCCGATGCAGGTGCGGGGTCCTGCCGCGAAGGGCAGGTAGGAAAAGAAATTCCTCTCCTCCGCCTGTTCCGGCGCGAACCGGTCCGGGTCGAAGCGCTCCGGGTCGGGCCAGAACTCGGGATGGCGGTGGAGCGCCCAGGTTACGATCCCGATCCAGGTCCTCGCCGGCAGCACGTAGTCGCCCAGTTCCGTCTCTTCTTCCGCCCGGCGCACGACTCCCCAGACCGGCGGATAGATGCGCATCGACTCCTGCACGACCTGCTTGAGATAGGTGAGCCGGGGGAGGTCCTCCGTCCCGGCCGGCGCGCCGTGCAGCTCGGCCTCGAGATGTTCCAGAAGCCGCGCCTCGATCCCGGGATGCGTGGCGAGCAGATAGAGCGTCCAGGTAAGCGCCATGGCGGACGTCTCGTGCCCCGCGAGGATCAGCGTCACCGCCTCGTCCCGGATCTGCCGGTCGTCCATTCCCTCGCCGGTCTCTTCGTCGCGGGCCGCGAAGAGCCGGCCCAGGAGGTCGTCGCTGCCGTTTCCGCCCGGCCCACGCTCGCCCATGAGCCCGTAGACGATGCCGTCCAGACGCTTCATCGCCCGCTTCCACCTGCGGTTGTAGGCCGTGGGGATCCAGGGATAGAGCGTCAGGAACGAGCGCAGGTCGGTGGAGGCCAGGTTGACGACATCCAGGATCCGGGCCATTTCGGCGGCGTGTTCCTTGATGTCGCGCCCGAAGAGCGTCTCGCCGACGATGTCGAAGGTGAGCGCGCTCATCTCCCGGTCGATCCAGACGGCGTCGGCCGGGTCCTGCCGTTCCCAGCGGGCCAGCAGGGACGAGGTGAGGGCGTTGATCGTCCGATCGAAGCGGGCCAGCCGGCGGCTCGCGAACGCCGGCTGGATCAGCCGTCGCTGCCGCACCCAGTCGGGTCCGTCGTTCGTGACCAGCCCGTTCCCCATCACCTGGCGGAGCATCCGGTAGTGGGTCGTGTTCTTGGAGAAGTGGCGGTAGTCCTGCGTCAGCACCGGGCGGATGAAGTCCGGGTGGTTGACGATGCAGATGTCAAAGAGACCGCGCCAGCGAACGAGGTCCCCGTGTTCCTGGATCACCTCGTACATGACGGTGTGCGGGTTCCGGGCAGCCTGCCGGAGCCGGTGAAAGCGCGGCGTCGTGGGGAGGCGCGGCTCCCGCCGCCGGATCTCTGGAGACACGGGCGACTCTTAGACTAGCCGCCTCATGATCGGCCCGCCGGGCGTCCGCGGCTTGCGGGCTGCCGCCTTGATTTCGGTCGTGCTGGGCGCGAGCGCGAGTCCGGCGGCCTCGCAGCCCCCAACCTGCGAGTTCACGCCGGCGGGCGATGCCGGCGGACGGATGCCCGGTTTGATCATTGGCGCCGACGCGCTGTTGCCCGCCGGGCCCCAACCCGGCCACGGCGTGCACGTCCGCTGGAACGGCGGCATCGGCAGGGTGACGGATTTCGTCGCGCTACGGGCGGCGGTTCCCGACGCCGCCGTCCTCGATTGCCGGGGCCGCGCCGTGCTCTCGCCGGGCTTCGTCAACGCCCACGAACACCCCGCCACCAGCTACGCCTTCCCCGACCCGAACCTGCACCCGGGCTACGCCCACCGCGACGAATGGCGTCTCGGCGCCGGCGGCAAGGCGGCGCTGGCGATACCGGAGCGCTACGGCTTCGCTCCCGACAACCCGCGAACGAGCGCCGTGCTCACCGCGATGGAGTTGCGGCACCTATTGGGTGGGGCCACCACGATCGCGGGCTCGGGAGGTGCGCCCGGGGTGATCCGGAATGTCGGCCGTCAGGAGCGGCCGGGCGATCTCACCCTCTACGACGAGGAGGCGGACGTGCGGACCTTCCCGTTCTCGTTCTCGGTGGTCGAGGACCTGGCGGCCGAGTGCCGGGGCGGCCCGGTCCACACCTTCCCGCCCGGCCGTGACGACGACCTGACGTTCATGGCCTATGTCCCGCACGTCGGGGAGGGCCGGCCCACGAGTTGCGCCGCGCGGGCGGAAGTGGCCCGCTACCTGGAGCGCGTGAAGCGCAGCGACCGGCGCTATTCGCTCGTTCACGGAGTCGCCACGGACGGGGACGACTACGCGGTGATGCGCGAGTTCGACGTGACGCTCGTCTGGTCGCCCCGGTCCAATCTCGCCCTCTACGGCGAGACGATCGACCTCCCCGCGGCGCTCGAGAGCGGCGTGCGCATCGCGCTGTCGACGGACTGGTCGCCGAGCGGGTCCTTCAACATGCGGGAGGAGGTCCGGTGCGCGCGGCGGGTGGCGGAGGCGTCCGGGGCCGAGCTGCCGGCCGAAGCGCTCTGGCGCATGGCCACCGGACGCGGCGCCTACGCGCTGGGGCTGGAAGACCGGTTCGGCGCGATCCGGCCCGGTCTCCGGGCGGACCTGATGCTGGTCCGCCACGCCGGCGGCGATCCGTACGAGACGGTGCTGACGGCGGGGGACGAGGACGTCCTGGCGATGTGGGTCGACGGCCGGCCGCTGCTGCTGTCGGCGGCGCTCGACGCGCGCCTGAGCGAGCGGGAGTGCGTGACGCTGCCCGGCGTCGCACCGCGGGTGTGCGGCGTGCTCGAGGACCTCGACCTGTCCCCCGGAGAGTTCGGGGACCTCACGCGGGACGCGGTGCCGGTGAACGACGTCCGCCGTCAGGCCCCGTGCGAGCCGTAGCGGGCTAACGCAGCACGACGCTGGCGGCCGGAAGGGCGCCGCCTCCCGCCTCCGCCCGGTAGAACTCCCCCGCGACCGCCGGGAGCGGCGGCGTCAGCGACCCCGTGGTGACGACCTCGCCGGCGGCGAGGGGACTTCCGTGGTTGGCGGCCATCTCCACGAGCGCCGCGACCGCATCCAGCGGGTTGCCGAGGACCATGCGGCCCTCCCCGTCGGCCACGTGTTCGGCGGCCGCGGGGTCGGCCGCCGGCGCCCGGGTCATGGAAACGGTGAGCGCGGCCATCGCGGCGACGGCGGCCTCGGGATCGGTCACCGGGACCAGCGGCCCCACCGCGAGCCGGTGATGGAGCCCGCCGGCCGCGACCGCGTCGGCGGGGGTCATGTTCCAACCCGGATACGGCGAGTCCACGATCTCGAAGCCGAGACCGATCTCCGCCACGTGGCGGGCGACCGCGGCGCCGCGGTCGCCGCGCTCGGGCACGGACCGGAGGACGACCACCACTTCGCACTCGATCTTGGGTTCCACGGACCCCGCCATGGAGGCTGCCGGAGTCTCGCCGGCGGGCCCGGCGCGGGTCACCGTCTCCTCGTACATGTTTCCCCACACCGGACGGCCCAGGCCGGCCTTCTCCCAGAGCGACGGGTTCGTGAACCCGATCTTGCGCCCGGTCACCGGAGAGCGGGAGGCGCGGCGGCAGGCGATGATCCCCGCCACCTGGTAGGCCTCGTCGAAACCGAATCCGGGAACGCGGTCGGTGAACGGGGTGAGGCGAGCGCCCACGGCGCGCGCGGCGATGATCTCTTCGGCGATCGGGATGGGATCGAAGGATGGGTCGGTCATGGGTTTCTCCGGCCGCGCAGTGTACGGATTCGGGGCCTCGCGCCTTCGCGGTACAGTCGGGCGCCCTTCGAAGGCGCCCCTCCCGTGTTCAGCATCTCCGTCCGCGACCACGTGATGTGTTCCCACTCGCTGCGCGGCGAGATCTTCGGCCCGGCGCAGAACCGCCACGGGGCGACCTACGCGGTCACCGCGGAGTTCCGGGGACCGGAACTGGACGAAAACGGGGTGCTGCTCGACCTCGCCTGGGCGAAGGACGCGCTCGGGGAGGCGCTCGCGCCGCTCCGCTACGCAGACCTCGACGAGGTGTTCCAAGGCGAGAACACCACCACCGAGTTCCTCTGCCGCACCATCCACGGCGAGCTGGCGCGGCGTCTGCCGCCCGGATTCGCCGGCGTCATCCGCGTGGAGCTGGTCGAAAACCCACTGATGGCGGCTGCCTACGAAGCTCCCGTTCCCTCCTGAAAGGACCTCCCTTTGCCCGACGACGATCGTTCCCCGAGCCTCGACACCCGCGCCGTCCACGAGGGGGCGCTTTCCCCCCGGCCCCTCGGCGCGGTCTCGACGCCGGTGTTCCAGACCGCGAACTTCGAGTACCACGGCGAGCAGTACCACGACGTCGGCTACCTGCGGCTCTCGAACAGTCCGAACCACGTAGTGCTGCACCGGCGGATCGCCTCGCTCGAAGGCGCCGAGGACGCCCTCGTCACCGGGAGCGGGATGGCGGCGATCTCGTCGGCGCTCCTGACCTTCCTGGGCGCCGGGGACCACCTGCTGGTGCAGGACGTGGTCTACGGCGGCACCGCCAACATGCTGGAGCACGATCTGCCGCGCTGGGGCATCCATCACACGAAGATCGATCCGCAGGACCCCACGTCCTGGGAAGCGGCGATGACCCCTTCCACGCGGCTGATCTACGTGGAGACGCTTACCAACCCTTTGGTCCAGATGGCCGACCTCGAGGCGGTCGTCGCGTTCGCGCGGGCGAACGGGCTGATCTCGATGATCGACAACACCTTCGCGAGCCCGGTGCTCTGCCGGCCGGCGGAGCTTGGGTTCGATCTGGTGATGGAGAGCGCCACCAAGTACATGAACGGCCACAACGACCTGGTGGCTGGATCGGTGGCGGGGTCCGCCGAGCGGATGCGCCGGATCAAGTTCACGCTCGACCACCTGGGAGGCTCGCTCGATCCCCACGCCTGCGTGCTGCTCGAGCGGGGGCTCAAGACGATCGGCCTCCGGGTACGGCGGCAGTCGGCGAACGCGCTGGAGCTGGCGCGCTTCCTCGAAGGACGCCCGGAGATCGAGGAGGTCCACTACCCGGGTCTGGCGTCGCACGCCCAGCACGACCGGGCGGCGCGCCTGCTGAATGGAGGGTTCGGGGGGATGATGGCGTTCGTCCACGCGGGCGGCGGCGAGGCGGCCGACGCCTTTGCGTCCCGGCTCGAGCTTCCGACGGTGGCGGCGAGTCTGGGCGGGGTGGAATCGCTGATCATCCGGCCCGCCGCCGCGATCCACAGCGGCCTGCCGCCCGAGGCGCGGGCGGAGATGGGGATCAACGAGGGCCTGATGCGGTTTTCCACAGGGGTCGAGGCGGCGGAGGACCTGATCGCCGACTTCGCGCAGGCGCTCTGACGGGAGCCCCACGCGTGGCGCGGACGGGCGAGCCGGCTTTTCCGCCGCTCCCCGCGGAACGCTTCGGGATCATCTACGCCGACCCGCCCTGGGACTACAAGGGCCAACTCCAGCACGCGGGCCCGGCGAGCGGCGATACCGGCGGAGCGATCCGCCACTACGCGACGGTCACCCTCGACGACCTGAAGAAGCTGCCGGTCGAGTCCGTGGCGGCGGCGGACTGCCTGCTCTTCCTGTGGGCGACGAGTCCCCATCTCGACCAGGCGATCAACCTCGGCAAGGCGTGGGGTTTCGACTGGGCCACGGTCGCCTTCGTCTGGGACAAGGGCCGGGTGAATCCGGGCTTCTACACGATGAGCCAGTGCGAGCTGTGCCTGGTGTTCCGGCGCGGCCGCATCCCCACGCCGCGGGGCGCCCGCAACGAGCGCCAGCTCGTCCGGGCGGAGCGCGGGCCCCACTCGGCCAAGCCGGAGGAGGTGCGGCGGCGCATCGAGCGGATGTTCCCGGAGCAGCGGAAGATCGAACTCTTTGCCAGGCGGGAAGTTGCGGGGTGGACGTCCTGGGGGCTGGAGATCGTCGCGGAGCCGGAGCGGAGTCTGTTTACCGGATAGAGTCCGGGCGTGGCCTGGTGGATATGGATCGGAGCCGGGATCGTCCTGGCGCTGATCGAGTTGCTGGCCGGCGGCGAACTCTGGCTCCTGTTCGCCGGGGTTGCGGCAATCGTCGTGGGGTTGCTGGCCGGCGTCGGGATGACCGACCTGGCCGCGCAGTTCCTGGTTTTCTCGGTGCTGGCCGTGTCGGCGTTCTTCCTGAGGCGCCGTCTCACGAGGCCGGTGGACACCGGCAAGGTCGGCAGCGAGTCGCTGGTGGGGGAGATCGGGCCCGCCACCTCGACGATCCTGCCCACCACTCCGGGAAACGCCGAGTTCCGGGGTTCCTCCTGGCCAGCGCGCAGCGCCACCGGACACCCGATCGAGGCCGGAACGGTCGTGCGCGTCGTGCGCATGGAGGGGATCACGCTGTTCGTCGAGCCGGAGTGAGGCTCTGATGGCACACGCCAACTGAGAGAGACATGGAAGTAACGAGTTTTTCGATTGTCACCGTCCTGATCGCGCTGGTCGTCGTGATCACGCTCTACCGGACCGCCCGGGTCGTCCCCCAGCAGCAGGTCTTCGTGGTGGAACGGCTGGGGCGCTACCGCACGAGCCTCCAGGCCGGCTTTCACATCCTGGTTCCGTTCCTGGACCGCGTCGCCTACAAGCACTCGCTGAAGGAGCGGGCCATCGACGTCCCCCAGCAGGTCTGCATCACCCGCGACAACGTGCAGATCGCCGTCGACGGCGTCCTCTACCTGCAGGTGGTGGACGCGCAGCGCGCCTCCTACGGCATCGGCGACTACGGGTTCGCGATCGCCCAACTCGCGCAGACGACACTCCGTAGCGAGGTCGGCAAGATCGATCTCGACCGGACCTTCGAGGAGCGGGCGGCGATCAACGCGTCGGTGGTCCAGGAAGTGGACCGCGCCAGCGATCCCTGGGGGGTGAAGGTCCTCCGCTACGAGATCCGAGACATCGCGCCGCCGCGGGACGTGCTGGCGGCGATGGAGAAGCAGATGCGCGCGGAGCGCGAGAAGCGGGCCACCATCCTCGAGTCCGAGGCCGACCGCGAGTCGCAGATCAACCGCGCCGAGGGCGAGAAGCAGCGCGTCATCCGCGAATCGGAGGCCCAGCGCCAGAAGCAGATCAACGAGGCGGAGGGAGAGGCCCACGCCATCCGCGCCGTCGCCGAGGCCACCGCCGAGGGCATCCGCAAGGTGGGCGACGCGATTTCGAGTCCCGGCGGGCTCGATTCCGCCCGCATCCGGGTCGCCGAGCAGTACGTGTCAGAATTCGGCAACCTAGCGCGGACCAACAACACGATCATCCTCCCGTCCAATCTGGCCGATGTGTCAGGTTTTGTCGCGACAGCGATGGAGGTCATCAAGGGCGCGGGCACGCCACCCGCGAAGTCCTAGGCTGCGCACCGGCTTGGAACGCCGACCTCCGGTCGGCACACGGCCCGCAGGGCCCTAGGGATGGTCAGCCGCATGGCTCGGTCGCCTGCGACCCACCTAGTTGCCGAGCGCTAGTTTCGAAGAAAGTCGGGGTGTGGAAAGATGCAGCCGATGTTGTCCAAGTCCTCGATCAGCAAGAACTCGTCGCTGTCTCCGCCCCTAATTCCGGTGAGTGGCACGCTCATGTGGACATCAGTGGGGTAGTAGCTTGAAAAACCCTCCGCATGTCCCATCCCGAAGACGTGCGCCAGTTCGTGAATGATTGTTTCGGAGTCCCGGTCACGGGGATACGCCGCGCATGTGATCTCGGGATTGAAAAAGTAGCGGTTCATGAAGGTTGCCGGGGGCGCTCCCTGTGCGTTCCACGGACTACCGACGTGATCGGGACAGCTAGGAGTTCCCCATCCGGGACTCCAGACGTGATCTCTCCACTTTACCGTGACGGTGTAGTCGTCGTCTCCCGGCGGTGCGTCGAGGTCCATGATCGGGTATCCGAGCCGTTCCTCGAGCCTCCGCGCCATGTCGTCGAGGGGCGCTAGGATTTCCTCTTCAAGAAACTTCGGGCGACCGATGCCCATCCCGCCAGCGATGATGCGTTCCGCCTCGATTCGGAATCGTATGGGATATTCGTGATTCCACTCGTGAACCACTTGGACGTACTGTCCGTTGTGGTAGTTCAGTGCCCGTTGCCGCTGATCTTTGCAGGCAGCAAGTCGGCCGGGTGGCGGAGGGAGGGTCAATGCAGTGTGTCCCGCCCACGGGCCGACGGCTCGACCGCCCGCAGTTTCTCGAATGGCACGCACGAACATTCCCCATGCAGTTCCCGGCTCAAGTCCTTCTGCTCGTAGCCTTGGTTCCACCACTGTCTGCAGCGGTGGCCGTTCGTCTGACGCAGTGCCATCCGGGAACGCGTGCGCTTGGTAGCTGGTGACACCGTCCATCGGGTCCCAAGACCACTCTATGAAGTCGATACCCCGATTCGAAACCCTTACGTTGGTTGGCATGTCTGGTGGTTCCGGGGGAGGTGCGGGTTCGACGACAGGGCTAGTAGGTGGCGGGACGGGCTTCCTATCCACTCCTCCGCCGCAGCCGAAAGCCAGTGACAATGGAACCAACAGTCGGAACAACGCTCCCCGGAGCCGGTTCACGGGGTTGCGTCTGATGATTCTCAAGGCCTGCCTCCGAGTGGCCCGCTCATCGTACCCCCGGTGTCAGCCGGAAGCCCGGGCGCTGCCGTTCATCTGAGCGTTTGCTCTCCGCAACTGGAATCAGGGTCAGCGGCCCGAAGTGAACCGCGGAGGAGTCGCACTCTTGACGCCGGACGAAACACGGATGCTGGCGGACGGCTCCGCGTAGCCGCGCAACAAGGGGTAGCCATGACGAAGGACCGACTCGTTGCGAAGCTCAAGGAGATGCGGGAGACAGGGCAAGCTGATCGGAGAGGGAGAGTGGGTGCGATGCGGCACTTGTTCCGAATCATCTTCAACCGAAAGTGCCGATCAGAGGTCGTGTTCCCAGCCGGCGGCGCGATCACGGCGCCGTCCGATCCGCCGCCCTGCATCGCCCGCCAGACCTTCTCCGGCGTGAGCGGGGTGTCGAGGTGTTCCACGCCGAACGGCCGTAGCGCATCCATCACCGCGTTGCAGACGGCGGGCGTGGAGCCGATGGTGGCAGCTTCGCCGATGCCCTTCACCCCGAGGGGGTTCTCCGGTGTCGGGGTCACGGTGCGGTGCAGTTCGTACTTCGGCAGCATGTCGGCGCGGGGGACGGCGTACTCGAGGAACGTCGGGGTCAGCAGGTTGCCGCCCTCGTCGTAGACGGCGTCCTCGTAGAGCGCCTGCGCGATGCCCTGCGCGAGGCCGCCGTGCACCTGCCCCTCGGCGAGCAGCGGGGTGATGACCCGGCCGCAGTCGTCCACCGAGATGTAGCGGAGGATCTCGACGGCGCCGGTATCCGGATCGATCTCAACCGCGCAGAGGTGGGTGCCGAACGGGAGGGTCTCGCCGCGCGGCTTGAATTCCACGTCGGTAGTCGACTCGGCGGCCGCCCCCTCGGGCGCCTCGGCCGAGTAGGCGAACGCCGCGATCTCGGACAACCCGACGGCGCGGGCGGGTGAGCCGGCGACGAAGAACCGGCCGTCCTCGAAGCTGATGTCCTCGGTGGCCGCCCTGAGGAGCCGGGCGGCGAGCGCTTTCGCCCGCTCACGCACCGTTTCCGCGTTGTTGAAGATCGCGGCTGCTCCCGCCGGGGCGCTGCGGCTGCCGAAGGTGCCGATCCCGCGCGGGCACTCGTCGGTGTTGCCGTGGAGCACGGTGACTCGTTGAACCGGAACGCCGGGCTGGCCCACGTCCGCGCCCGGTCTTCTGGTGTCCCTGCCGGTGCAGGGAGGTTCCCCGCTCGGGACTGTCACCGAGCCGCCCGGCTCCACCGTGACGCCCCGCATCGTGAGGACAAGTGCCCTGGGTAGCGATCCAATAGAACCCGGGTCGCACACGCGGCCAAGGCTGGATAGGATGATGCAATGCTACGCCGCCTGACCGTTCGCGATTTCAAGTCGCTCCACGACGTGACAGTCGATCTGCCGCGTCTTTCGGTCTTGTTCGGGCCCAACGCAGCTGGCAAGAGCAATTTTCTGGAAGCGATCCAAGCTCTCTCTTGGATCGGCAACGCCAATACTCTGTTCGACGCTCTAGGACCACCTCTTCCTGTCCGGGGCCATCCGTTTGAGGCGTTCTCTCTGGCCCCTGCGGGATTCGCAGGCCGACTCGATGACGGTTCTGCGGATCTGACGCTAGAAGCCGATTTGGCGACTGATCACGGCAAGTACCGATATCGGATCCAGCCACGAATCCACTATCGATCGGGACAACTTAGCGTGGCCGACGAGTATCTCGCGCTACTGAGTGCGTCGAACAACCCCAAGTTCCGGCCCGCGATTGAGCGTGTCGAGAAGCAGATTCACGTCCGGCGCAAAGGCAAGCCCGCGCACCCGCGACAAGAGCCAGTTGGACTTAATCACTCAGTACTTTCGGACAGGAGTTTGAGCGGGATTGGATATGCGTGGCTCGACCATGTCCGGCACGAGTTGGCCAATTGGCGTGTGTACTACTTCGAGCCGCGGATGGGTATGCGACAGGAGCAAGCCCCTGCCGCAGTAACAGATATTGGGATTCATGGCGAGTACATCGCCTCTTTCCTCTACAGTTTGCAAGGTCGGTTCCCGAAGTACTTCGAGGCCGTTTCGCGAAGCGTCCGTACGATTATTCCGAGCGTTGAAGACCTAAGAGTAGAGCTAGACCAAAACCGTGGAACTCTGAATCTCCTTGTTCGGCAAGCGGGAGTCGAATACTCGTCTCGAATCATGTCAGAGGGGACACTACGCGTTCTCGCGTTGTGTTCGATTGCTGTGAATCCTTGGAGCGGTTCGCTGCTGGCATTGGAAGAGCCGGAGAACGGCGTCGACCCACGGCAAATTGACCTCATTGCTCTGCTACTCTTGAACTTGGCGGAGAGTCGGCAAGTGATAGTCACGACACACTCTCCGATCTTCGTGGACGCGATTCTCAAGGCGCGGAACCAGGCGAAGAAGCCGCAGAACATTGGACTCTTCAACTGTCGCCTCGGAGAGGCGGGGACTCGGATTGCTGCGTTCGAGGTCTCCGGCCCATTGTTTAAGGACCAGCAAGTGCGTAAAGCACTAACGAGCGCTGGCGATGACGCGGTGTTTCAGCACCTTCTTCTACGCGGCCTGTTGAATGACTGACGAATTGAGCGTCGACCTCTTCTGCGAAGATCGTGCTCACCGAGAGCTGATTGGAGCGCTCCTCTTGCGCATGGGCAACGACATTTCATGTGAGCTGGATGTTCGAGTCGTTTCGGCGAGAGCCGGGCGAGGTCGCGTGTTCGCGGCGTTCACGAGTTACCAGGAGATCGTAGAACGAGTGCGAGCCGATGAGGAGACACCGGATATAGTGGTGGCAGCTATAGACGGGAACTGCGCGTCATTTGCGGAAACGAGGAAGACCATACAAAGTGCTACTCGACCTAAGTTCGACGGTCGGGTGGTAGCCGCGTGCCCCGACCCACATATTGAGCGGTGGTACATGGCCGATCTTCAAGCGTTTAAGAAAGTGGTTGGCCTCGGCCCTGACCTGATCAAGGAAAAGTGTGAACAGGACTACTACAAACGCGTGCTGACGGACACGATTCGACGTGCAGGACATCTGCCGCCGCTAGGAGGCATCGACTTCGCGCCGGAGTTGGCCGAAGAAATGGACTTCTACCGAGCGTCCAAGAACGATGCATCATTCAGGTCATTTGTCGATGAGTTTCGAGGGGCGCTACAGCGATGCATGGGATGAATTGCAGGTTGGCACGGGCAGAGGTCGGCTGAGAGAACACGGGAATTCGGAGGCAGCGCACGCGTTCGCATGGCGAGGGAGAGACAGCAGAGCGAGAGTGGCATAGGGCGGCTCCGCACTGATCACGACCTAGCGTTGATGCGGCTCCACCGCTAGGAACAGACTTCACCTGGCGAACCCGCGACGAACTCAGCGGCTACGTCTGCATCGCGCGCCAGACCTTCTCGGGCGTGAGCGGCGTGTCGAGGTGCTCCACCCCGAAAGGTCGGAGCGCATCCATCACCGCGTTGCAGACGGCGGGCGTGGAGCCGATGGTGGCGGCCTCGCCGATTCCCTTCACCCCCAGGGGATTCACCGGGGTCGGGGTGACGGTGCGGTGCAGCTCGTACTTCGGCAGCATGTCGGCGCGGGGGACGGCGTACTCGAGGAACGTTGGGGTCAGGAGATTCCCGCCCTCGTCATACACGGCGTCCTCGTAGAGCGCCTGCGCGATCCCCTGCGCGAGCCCGCCGTGGACCTGCCCCTCGGCGAGCAGCGGGTTGATGACCTTGCCGCAGTCGTCCACCGAGATGTAGCGAAGGATCTCGACAGCGCCGGTATCCGGGTCGATCTCCACCGCACAGAGGTGGGTCCCGAACGGGAAGGTCTCGCCGGGCGGCTTGAAGTCCACGTCGGCGGTGAGGTCCGCCGCGCTTCCCTCGGGCGCCTCGGCCGAGTGGGCGAACGCCGCGATCTCGGACCACCCCACGGCGCGGGCTGGTGAGCCGGCGACGAAGAAGCGGCCGTCTTCGAAGCGGATGTCCTCGGTGGCCGCCTCGAGCAGCCGGGCGGCGAGCGCTTTCGCGCGCTCGCGCACGGTTTCCGCGTTGTTGAAGATCGCGGCTCCGCCGACCGGGGCGCTGCGGCTGCCGAAGGTGCCGATCCCGCGCGGGCACTCGTCGGTGTCGCCGTGGAGCACGGTGACGTCGTCCAGCGAGACCCCGAGCTGGTCGGCGGCGATCTGCGCCCAGGCCGTCTCGTGTCCCTGTCCGTGCGGGGACGTTCCGCTGCGCACCGTGACCGCGCCGTCGGGCTCCACCGTGACGCCGCCGGCCTCCCACGGCCCGAAACCACAGATCTCCACGTAGCAGGCGAGTCCGATGCCGAGCGGCTTGCCGCCCTCGGCCCGCCGCCGGGCCTGCTCGGCGCGGAGCCCGGCGTAGTCGCCGGCCTCGAGCGCCTTGTCGAGCGCCTTCTCGTATTCGCCGCTGTCGTAGGTGAGGCCGGTCGCCGTCCGGTAGGGGAACCTGTGCGGCGGGATCAGGTTACGGCGGCGGATCTCCGCCGGGTCGATCCCGAGCCGGCCGGCCAGCACGTCGAGCGCCCGCTCGATCAGGTAGGTGGCCTCCGGACGGCCGGAGCCGCGGTAGGGCTCGTTCGGCGCGGTGTTCGTGAAGGCGCCCACCGCGTGGGCGTGCGCCGTGGCGACATCGTAGGGTCCCACGATCATCGCCCCGGTGAGCGACGGCGTGGTCGGGCCGGGCCGGCTGAAGTAGGCGCCCGAGTCGTAGAGGACGTCCACGTCGCAGTGCCGGACCCGTCCGTCCGGGTCCGCCGCGACGTCGAGGGTCACGAACAGGTTGCGGCCGTGGGTGGTGGTCTGGAAGTCCTCGGTGCGGGTCGCGAACCAGCGGACCGGCCGGTCGAGTTTCAGCGCCAGCCAGGGGACGAGCACTTCCTCGGCGTAGAGGTTCGCCTTGGCGCCGAACCCGCCGCCCACCTCGGGGGCGATGGTCCGGAGGCGCTCCTCGGGGATCCCCAGGATGCGCGCCACGCTCGACTTGACGCGGTGCGCGGACTGGGTGGAGGTCCACATGGTCACCCGGTCGCCGTCCAACCGGGCTGCGACCGCCCGCGCCTCCATGGCGCTCGGGATGAGCCGCTGGATCCGGAAATCGAGCGAGAGCTCGACCTCCCCCTGCGCCGCCTCGGGCGCGCCTTCGGGATGGAGTTCCCAGACGAACGCCCGGTTCCCCTCGACGTTGTCGTAGAGCGGCTCCGCGCCCTCGGCGCGCGCCGCCCGGGAATCGCCTGCGCCGGGAAGGTCCCGGTAGTCCACGTCCACGAGCGCAGCGGCGTCGACCGCCTGCTCGGCGGTTTCCGCGACCACGGCCACCACCGGATCCCCGACGGTGAGCACCTTCTTGTCGGCGAGCGCCCAGCGGGCGGGAATGTGCAGTTCGGTGAACGCGCCGCCGTCGGGGGCCTTGGCCACGGGGAAGGGCCGCTTCAGCGTCGGCAGGATGTCCGCCGCGGTGAAGACCCCGGCGACGCCCGGCGCGGCGGCGGCCTCCTCGGTCGCGATCGAGACGATCTCCGCGTGCGGATAGGGGCTTCGGACCACCGCGAGATGGAGCGCGCCGGGAAGCGGAATGTCCGGGGTGTAGAGCGCCTGGCCCGTGACCAGGCGGGGATCTTCCCGCCTCCGGACCCGCTCGCCAATGGTCTGGGTTCTGATCGCCAAGTCTGGGTGCGCCGTCCGAAGGGGGGCGATTCTAGTGCGGTGTCTGCCGGAGACCCTGTAATACCTCCGTGACGGCGGCGTATTCAGGGACAGACGGCGGTCGTGTCACGATCCTGTCCGCTTTGGCCCTCCCCTCAGGATCCGATTCCGCCCTTGCGCGCCTCGCCGGCGTCAGCCATCGCTACGGGGACGTTCTCGCGCTCGACAAGCTCGATCTCGAGGTCCGGGAGGGTGAGGTGCTCGCGGTGCTGGGGCCGAACGGCGCCGGCAAGACCACCGCGGTCAGCCTGCTGCTCGGCACCCTGACCCTGCAGACCGGCGCGGCGCGGGTCTTCGGCAGCGCCCCGGACGCCGCGGAGGTCCGCCTACGGCGTGGCGCGATGCTGCAGGTCTCGGGCGTCCCCGAGACCCTCACCGTCGGGGAGCACCTGGCGCTCTTTCGTGCCTACTACCCGTCGCCGCTCCCGACGGCGCGGCTCCTCGAGATGGCGGGGCTTCAGGAACTCCGCGACCGGCGCTTCGGGAAACTCTCCGGCGGGCAGAAGCAGCGGGTGATGTTCGCGCTGGCGCTCGCCGGCGACCCCGAACTCGTGTTCCTCGACGAGCCGACCGCGGGGCTGGACCTGGACGGCCGCCGGCGCCTCTGGGACGAGATCCGGGGGCTCAAGGCGGCCGGACGCACCGCCGTCCTCACCACCCACTACCTGGAGGAGGCGGACGCGCTCGCCGACCGGATCGCGGTGATCCACCGCGGCCGGCTGATTGCGGAGGGGAGCCCGGAGGAGATCAAGTCCCGCACCGCCGGGAGGGTGGTCCGCTGCGTCACGACGATCACCACCGAAACGGCGCGTTCCTTCCCGGAAGCCGCAGGGGCGGAGATGAAGGGGCAGCACCTCGAGGTCGTGACCGCCGAACCGGAAGCGGTGCTCCGGCGGATGTTCGCGCTCGACCCGGAACTCGGCGACTTGACGGTGGCCGGCGTCGGGCTCGAGGAGGCGTTCCTCGCGCTCACCGGCGACGGCGGCCCGGACGGAAACGGCGCCGAGCCCGAGGGGGAGGCGTAAGTGACAGTCAACACCGCGCGCCACGGCCTCCTCTGGCACCTCCGGATCGCCCTGCTGGAGACACGGTTCCAGTTCCTGAGCTCCCTGCGGCTTCCCGCGTTCGCCGTCCCGACGCTGCTCTTCCCGCTGTTCTTCTACTTCTTCTTCGCCGTTCTCTTCCAGGCGGGCGGACCGTCGCTCACCGGCCCGACCTACATGCTCGCGACCTACGGCGTCTTCGGCGTTCTCGCACCGTCGATCTTCGGCTTCGGGGTGGGACTCGCGCAGGAGCGCGACACCGGCGCCCTCCTGCTGAAACGGACCACTCCCATGCCGACGGCCGCCTACCTCTTCGCCCGGGTGGGCACGGCCGCGATCTTCGGGGCCGTGGTGGTCCTCGCGCTGTTCCTCCTCGCCGGATTCGCCGCCGGGGTCGAGCTGCACCGCGGGCAGTGGTTCTCTCTCGCCGGCGTCGTCCTCGCTGCCGCCCTGCCGTTCAGCGCCGTCGGGCTGGCCATCGGCGCCTGGGCGAAGCAGCAGGCGGCGGTGGCCGTGGTGAACCTGGTGTTCATCGCCATGTCGGTGCTCTCCGGCCTCTGGTTCCCGATCTCCATGCTTCCGGGGTTCCTGCAGGACTTCGCGAACGTGTTCCCGGCCTACCACCTCGGCCAACTGGCGCTCAGGACGATCGATCTCGACCTGGGACGGCCGCTGTGGTTCCACCTCGCCCTGCTGGCCGGGCAGACGGCGGTCTGTCTCGCGGTGGCGGCGGCGGGGTTCCGGCGGTTCTCCGGGCGATGACCGGCATGGCAGGCGACGAGCGTTCCCCCTGGCGCCGCGACTTCTGGATCGCGGCGGTCGCGGTGGCCGTGTTCGCCGGGGTCCTGATGGTCCTTCCGGTGCCGGAACCGGCGGACCCGCCCGGCGGGCCGCTCCCGGAGACGAACTTCGCGGTGGTGGACGTGACCGTGTTCGACGGGGAGGAGTTCCGGCCGCACCGCGACGTTCGGGTCGAGGACGGCCGCATCCGCGCGGTGGGGCAGCGGCTCCGCCTGCCCGATGACCTCCCCCGGGTGGACGGCCGCGGCCACACGCTGCTACCGGGCCTGATCGACGCGCACACCCACACCTACGGGATGGTGCTGAACGACTCCCTGCGCTTCGGCGTGACCACGGTCTTCGACCAGTTCACGCAGCCGTCCCTGGCGGCGATGAAGCGGCCGGCCCGCGAGAGCCTCGCCCGCACCGACGAGGCCGACCTGTTCTCCGCCGGGAATCTCGCCACCGCGCCCGGGGGACACGGCACCCAGTTCGGGGTGCCGGTGGAGACGCTGACGGGTCCCGGCGAGGCGCCTGCGTTCGTCGCGGCGCGCAAGGAGGAGGGCGCCGACTGGATCAAGATCGTCTGGGAGGACGGCGGCACCTTCGGCGCGGACATCCCGACGCTCGACCGGGAGACGATCGCCGCGGTTATCGAGGCTGCGCACGCCGAGGGAATGCTCGCGGTGATCCACATCAGCACGCTCGAGCACGGGCTCGCGGCGCTCGAGATGGGCATCGACGGGCTCGTTCACGTCTGGGGCGACGAAGTGATCTCGGAAGAGGACGCGGCCCGTTTCGCCGAAGCCGGGGTGTTCGTGATCCCGACGCTCTCGGTGCGGGTCGCCGCGGCGGGGGAGTCCATGGGGCCGGAGCTGCTCGAAGCGACGGAGCCGCAGCACGTTTCGCCGATGCAGCGCCAGACGCTGACGGGAACCTTCCCGCGCCCGGTGGGAACTTCGGAGGCGGCCGTCGAGAGCGTCCGCCGGCTCCACGCGTCGGGAGTGCGGATCCTTGCGGGGACCGACGCCCCGAACCCGGGGACCGGCTTCGGGATCTCGATGCACGGCGAGCTGCGGTTGCTGGAGCGCGCCGGGCTGAGTCCGGCCGAGGCGCTGGCGGCGGCGACCGCGCATCCTCCCGACGCCTTCGGGATCGAGGACCGGGGACGACTCGCGCGCGGCCGGATCGCCGACCTGCTGCTCGTTGCCGGCGATCTGGAGAATGACCTGAGCCGAAGCACGGCCATCGCGGGCGTCTGGAAGGATGGGTTCCCGGTGGAGGCCGCGTGGGTGGCGAGCTACCCGAAGGCGCCCGACCTCTACCTCATCTCCGATTTCACGGATGGGGTCGAAGCCAGCTTCGGCCTCGACTGGCAGGAGACGGCCGACTCGCTCCGCGGCGGGTCTTCCCACGCAACGTTGTCGGCCCGCGACGGCGCGCTGCACGTCGAGGGTGCGCTCGTGCCGGGTTTCGTCTTCCTCTGGGCCGGGGCGATTTGGTCCCCGGGCGAGGAACGGCTGCAGCCGGTGGACTTCACCGGCCGGCAGGTTGTCCGCTTCCGGGTCCGTGGCGACGGGGGGGACTACGCCGTGCAGTTGTTCGGCGCCGCTCCGCAGTCCACCGCTCCCGGTAGCGTCCCCTTCACCGCGCCGCCGGAATGGACCGAGGTCGAGATCCCGCTGGAACGGTTCGAAACAGCCAATCCCGGCATCATCGCGGGCCTCTCGTTCGTAGCCACCGGCGATCCCCGGGAGTTCGCCTTCGAACTGGACGACGTGGAGATCCGGTGAGGGTGGGGTCCATGTTGCTTGCCCGAACGGGATGCCTGCTGGGGGCGTTGGCGATCGGGACTCCCGCTGCCGCTGCCGCCCAGAGTTCCCCCGATCCGTCGCTGCTTGCCATCGAGCGCGCCTACTACGCGGGCGAGCGGGCCGCAGGACGGGAAGCGCTCGAAGCGTTGGGCGAGGCGGACGACGTTGCCCGCGCCTGGGCGCTCTGGCGGGTCGCGGGCATGCACCGGATCCGCGGCGTGGATCGGCAGACGAAGCGGCGGCACGAGCGGGTCCGCAAGCCGCTGCTGGAGGAGGCGGAGTCGTTGATGAAGGCGCGGATCGAGGCCGATCCGAACGACGCCGCCGCGCACCTCGTCCTGTCGCAGGTCTACCAGGCGCGGATCACCGGGATGATGTCCGGGATGCGCTTCGGCCGGAGGGCCGGAGAGACGCTCGACCGGGCGCTCGAGCTGGCGCCCGACGATCCGCGACCGCTCTACCTGAAGGGGGTCAACCAGCTCATGGCGCCGGGCCCGTTCGGCAACAAGGAGGAGGCGCGCCGCAACCTGGAGGCGGCGGTGGCGCGCTTCGCCGAAGGCGCTCCGGAGGGGGCCTTCTGGTGGGGCGAGCCGGAGGCGCACGCCTTCCTCGGACTGTCGTATGCGCGGGAAAAGGAGCACGACCAGGCCCGCGCGGCGTACGAACGGGCGCTGGAACTGGAGCCCGGATTCGACTGGGTCCGCGAGCGCCTGCTCCCGGACCTGGAGAGCCGGTAGCGCACCGGCTTGGAACGCCGGCTTTAGCCGGCACCGCGGCCCGCAGGGCCGCGAGAGCGCGTAAGGCCGAGCGAGCCGAATCTCAGGCCGGCAGCGCCACCCGCTCCCGCGCGGCCTTCCGGAACAACAGCGCCGACCCGCACCACAACGCGGCGAAGAACCCGCTCAGGATCAGGATGTCCCACGACCACGCCGGCGCGGTGCCGAGGCCGGCGCTCACCACGATCACGGGGACCAGGAACTGGGCGAGCGCGGTCCCGGCCAACGCCCGCGACATGCCCTGCGGCCGGAAGCGCGCCATGAGGGCTCCGATGGCGGCAACCGCGACCACTCCGCCGTAGAGCAGGTTGGCGTCGTTGCCGTCGCCGCCGATGATGCCGACGGCGCCGTTCACCCAGAAGAGGAGGACGGCGGTCATCAGGGCGACGCCGACGGCGGATCGATAGGCGGTGTTCGTGGTGGGCCTGCGCATGGTCGTGCCTACGCTGGTGATGACCGGTCGGTTCCGTGGCGGGAACCGAGGCCCTTCAGGGATCATGCCACGGCTCTGGAGAGAGGCGGGGAGTGCATGGAGTTCCCGGCATCCGGCTCCGCTAGTGCATGGAGTTCGGGGGGGACCGACGCCGTTAGTGCATGGAGTTCCCCGGCGTCCGACAGCGTTGGTGCATGGAGTCCCGGGCGTCCGACGGCGTTAGTGCATGGAGTTCCGGGCGTCCGACGCCGTTGGTGCATGGAGTTCGGGCGGCTCTGGTAGGTTCGCGCTCCCCCCGGAGGTCCCCGCATGAAACTCCGCACGTCCCGCAGAACGTTCCTCGGAACCACCGCTGCCGGCATCGCCGGCGCCGCGCTCACCGCATCGCGCGCCGCGTCTGCCCCCGACGCCGCCGAGCGACAGCGCCTCATCGAGCTCGCCCATTTCGGCAGGAAGGCCCCGGCCGAGGGCGCGGGCGGGATGGCGATCACCTCGCACCCGCTCGCCACCCGCGCCGCCGTCGACATCCTGAAGCGCGGCGGGAACGCCTGCGACGCCGCGCTCGCCGCCTCGATCACCCAGACCGTGGTCGAGCCGCACATGACCACCATCACCGGCTGTCTGTCCCAGATGTATTTCGACCAGGCCACCGGCGAGACCACCTACGTCAACGGCAACGTGAACGCGCCGATGGCGCCGCTCCCCGGCTACGGCCGCCATGACCTGGCCGGCGGACGCGGGGTCGCGGTGCCGGGCTGGTGGGGCGGCTTCGAGGCGGCCCACGACCGTCACGGGTCGCTTTCCCGGAAGGACCTGATGGCGGACGCCATCGCCTACGCCCGGGACGGGTTCGAGATGCACCCGTTCCTCTGGGGCGAGGTCTTTATCCAGTCCGACAAGATCGGCAAGACCGCCGCCGGGCGCGAGATCTTCTTCGACGGGAACGCCATCCCGCGGCCCGGAGCGACGCTCTACCAGAAGGAGGCCGCGGACACTCTGGAGCGGCTCGCCGAAGAGGGGAACGACTACTTCTACCGCGGCGACTTCGCCAACGAGGTCTGCGAGGTTGTACAGGCCCACGGCGGCGTCCTCACCCGCGAGGACTTCGAGCGCTGGGAGCCGCGCTGGCAGGAACCGGCCTGGGGGTCCTACCGGGATCTCCGGATCGCCGGCTCACCCCCGCCCGACAACGGCGGCACCCACATCATCGAGATGCTCCACATGCTGGAGTTCCTCGACCTGGAGGGCCTCGGGCCGCCGACCGAGTCGGCCGAGAGCCTGCTGCAGATGGTCCGGATCAGCCACCTCGTCTACACCGAGGGCGGCCGGCAGAACGACCCCGAGAGCCACCCGCTGCCGCTCGAGACGATCCTCTCCAAGGACTACGCGAAGATGCGGTTCGACCTGCTCCAGATGGGGCATCCGGTCGCCGACGCCTCCGAGCCGCCCCCGCCTGCGGGCAGCAACCACGTGACCGTCGTGGACGCCGCCGGCAACGTCTCGACCATTCTGCATTCGTGCATGTCCTACCCGTGGAGCAACGGCCTCTTCGCCGGCGGGGTGAGCGTCTGCGCGGCGGGCGCCCACTTCTTCCGGGTCATGCCGAAGCCCGGCCACCGGATCTCGGCCTACGTGGCGCCGAACGTCATCTTCCGGGGCAACCGGCCGGTCATGGCGTCGGGATCGCCGAGCGTCAGCCTGCTCCAGAACGTCCTGCAGAACAGCCTGAACGTCCTGCAGTTCGGGGTGCCCGTCGGGGACTCGGTGAACCGGCCGCGCTTCGGCGGCCCGTCGCTGACCGTGCCGGGCGCGGTGCTGATCGAGGCGGACTTCCCGGAGAAGATCCGCGAGAAGGTGGCCGCGCGCGGCATCAACTTCGACGTGGTGAACCCCTGGAACTGGCACCACGGCTCGTTCGAGGGCATCCACATCGGCGAGGACGGAGTGCGGCGCGCCTGCGGGGACCCGCGGCGCTGCAGCATGGCGGAGGCGACGGCATGATGCGGCTGAGTTCGGTTCTTTCGACGCTGCTTCTCTTTGGAGCATCGGCCGCCGCGCAGGATACGGTGCTCCGCTGCGGGGCGATCTTCGACGGCGAGGCGATGGGCGGCGCCGGCGACATCGTGGTCCGCGAGGGGCGGATCGTCACCGGACCGCCGGACTCCGGCGAGGTGGTCGATCTGTCCGGGTACACCTGCCTCCCGGGCCTGATCGATCTCCACGCGCATCTCACGATCAACCCCGAGACCCTCACCGCGCTCGACATGACCCGCTCGAGCGCCGCGCGGGCGCTCGACGCGCTGCACAACGCCCAGAAGATGCTGAAGGCCGGGTTCACCACGCTGCGGACGCCCGGCGAGTTCGACGGCTTCTACGGGACGGTGGACCTGAAGAACGCCATCGCGCGGGGCCAGCACCTGGGGCCGCGGCTGCTCGTCGCCCCGCACGCGATCTCGGCCACCGGCGGCCACGGGGACTTCAACAACCTGATGGCGGATCTCCACATCGAGACGCCCACCCGGATCGCGGACGGGCCCGAGGGGCTGCGCCTCGAGATCCGGCGGGAGTTCAAGTACGGCGCCGACTGGATCAAGCTGATGATGACCGGGGGAGTCATGTCGGCGGGCGACGACCCGAACGTCAGCACCTACACCGAGGAGGAGGTCCGCGCGGCGGTCGAGGAGGCCCACCGCCACAAGAAGAAGATCACCGTGCACGCCCACGGCGCGCCCGGGATCAACACCGCGCTCCGCGCCGGGGTGGACTCGGTGGAGCACGCGACGCTCGTGGACGAGGAGGGGATCCGGCTCTTCAAGGAGCGCGGCGTCCCGATGGTGCCCACCCTCTACGTCATGAACTACATCCTCGAGGAAGGGGAGGCCATCGGCTTCCCGCAGGAGAGCATCAGCAAGGCGCGGGCGCTCATCGAGGAGCGCGACCGGCGCATCGGCGCCGCGTTCGCACAGGGAGTGCCGGTGGCCTTCGGATCGGACACGATCTTTCCGCACGAGACCGCGGCCCGCGAGTTCGCGGTGATGGTGGGGATCGGTTTGAGTCCGACGGATGCGCTGCGGTCAGCGATGACGGTTGCGGCCAGGACGCTCGGTCTCGAGGACGAGATCGGCCGGATCGCGGACGGCTACGCGGCGGACGTGATCGCGGTGGAGGGGGACCCGCTGGAGAACATCCGGGTGATGGAGGATGTGCGGTTTGTGATGCGCGACGGCCGGGTGGTGAAGGCGCCGTAGCTTGCTGCGAATCGTCCGCCCCATTGCCAGCGGCTTTGTCGCAACAATTGCCACGAGAAATGCCGAAGTTGCGTATGCGGATCCCACTGATCGACTTGCTAAGAGGATCGCGTCACTAGAACGTGCGAGCCTTCGACATGCCGGCCATACAGTAGGGGTGGCCTTCGATCAATTCGGCCCGCTGACCCGCAGGAACGGTCGCGGCGGGACAGGGAAGGTCGAGCCAACAATATGAGAGCGGACGCAGACTTCAACGCCGAACCGGCGGCTCTTGTGCGACGGCATTTGGAGGAGCGCGTTCGGCACTTCATCGCGGGTCAAACACTCGACGTGTATCAAGGCCTGCGGTCCGTGTCGACGCAGGTATCCGAAAGTTACAGAAGTCGCGCCATTGTCGAACTTGTCCAGAACGCACACGACGCGCATGTGCCGCGCGGCGGGGCCGTGCCCGGACGCATCCGAATCCTCTTGGATCAGAACGAGGGGTCGCACGGCCACCTCTACGTCGCCAACGGCGGCTACGGCTTTAGTCCGTCTAACTTCTCTAAGCTCTGTGGTGTCGCGACTTCGACCAAGCGGGTTAGCGACGGCATAGGTTATAAGGGGGTCGGTTTCCTTAGCGTGTTTCAGATCTGCGCGCACCCAGAGATCTACTCCACAAGAGGACGCGCCGCGCCAGGTGGCCATTTCGATGGCTTTCGGTTCGGCGTTCCGAATGACGCCGCCCTTCGTAAAGAACTAGCCGCCCTGGATCTGACTGAATTCGCTTCGCCCATAGTCGAAGAGATGCCACGTATTCTTCTTCCTATACCCATAGCGACAGCGCCAGATGCCTGCCGATCGTTTGCGGAAGAAGGCTACGCAACGGTTGTGCGTCTTCCGCTGAAGAACGACGAGGCATCTTCGGATGTTCGCAAGCAAATTGAGACCTTGACCCAAGCGGAGACTCCATTCCATCTCTTCCTGCATCGCCTTTCGGAAATCAGCATCACCATGTGTGGGCAGGGAGGCAGTGTAAAGAAGCACTTTCGAAGAGAGCCGCGTCGAATCTGGCACCGTAATGGCCTCGATATCAGTGAGATCGCGGTCTCCGACGACAGGCGCTTCGTGGTTGCCTCAACGACGCTTCCGCATAGCAGTTTCATAGACGTAATCGACGAGGATGTCCGCTCTGAACGCATTGCAAAGGAGTGGGCAGACTGGCGGGGCGGCGCCGACATTGGCATCGGGTTGCCGGTTGATGGTTCGTCGCTGGAAGGTCGCCTCTACAACTTCCTTCCGATGAGCGAAGGAGCGCAATCACCGCTGCCCGGCCATCTGAACGCTCCCTTCCATACGTCGATAGACCGCGGCGCTTTGACGAAGGGCGTGGGCTTTAATGAATTCCTTCTCGATCGTTCAGCAGACCTCTGCGTCCGGGCTGCCGAGGTACTCCGCGACCAACGTTCCTCGCATGCGGCATACGCTGTTCCGGATCTACTGTGCTGGCGCAAAGAGCACCGATCGCGGATTCGAAGGGCGCTATTTGGACCCAGTCGTTCGTTAAAGGATTGTCCGTTCGCTCCCTCTGTTGGCCCGACGGGACGCGGCGTCATATGGAAAACGTTCGGGCAGGCGACAATTTGGGACGACCAGAGCGAACTGCTGTCGGCGCACCGTATTGCACGAGAGGCGGGCGCGACGGTCCTGGTGCCGCGGCTCGGGAAGGAACGCCTAAGCCGCCTGGAGCAGTTCTGCGCGCCCGATGTCGACCTTAAGCCGGATCCAAGCCTTGTGGCGACTTGGATTGAACGCATAGCGACAAGACTGTTGGAACGGCACAAGAAACGCCCTCGGTACACGGAGTGGAACGGTTTCTACCAGGCGCTGGCCCGCATGTTCGACGAGTGTCCCGAACAGCTGGTTGGCCGACGGCTAATGCTCGCTGCCAATGACTCCCTCGTTCGGGTGGAAAACTTGGAGGAAAGGGCGGCTCGACGTCGGCGGTCTGCCGTCTTTTTTCCACCGGTTCGCGGAAGTGAGCAACGGCTCAAGAGCCAGCTTCCGAAAGCCGTGCGGCGACGCATCAATTTTCTTCATCCGAAGCTCGAATGCAGCCGCGAACGATCTTCACATGCGGAGGTTCGTCGGTTCTTCGAAAGCAACCAGCTGGTGCGAAGACATGACGCGCGGGAGTTCTTGCGCGTGTTGGCCGGTGCTATGGCGGATCCGGGCCGAATACGCGACGCGGAGGCATTTCGCTGGAGCGCCTTACAGGTAGCACTTGACATGGTGGAGCCCGCGGAGATTGGCGGGTGGTTGAACGAGCTAGGCGTCTTGGTGCCGACGGCGGGCGGCTGGAAACGAGCGGACCGCGCGTACCTCGGAAGTGGCTGGCCGAAGCAGGAGGAACGACGTGGCTCGGCGGGGGACGATCTGGAGAGGCTCATATTGGAGAGCGAGGGTGTTTCCTTTCAACTCGGGCACCTCGCAGACGCGCTAGTTAAGCCCTTCCGGGACTGGAAGGTGAAGTTGCAGAGCTATACACGGTGTAGACAGTTTCTTGTCGCCTGTGGTGCCTTGGATCACCTTAGGCCCATCAGTGTCGGCCGGGGAAGGCCTCGTAAGGTGCGGGGTTGGCAACTCGTTGAAGAACTCATACGCTGGTCTGGCATGTCCGAGCGGAATCGCAAGCTGTGGCGGGACGCCATTCAGCCTGAGGCCGTGCGGCTCCCTAGCCACACCACGTTCTATAGCGCAGAAGTCCCGATATGGTGTTTACCGGGTCAAGACCATTACGCGCGGTTCTCGGAAAAGGCACGCAGATTGTACGCCCGGCAAGTCATAAGCTTGCTAAACGCGTTTCGCCACGGCACGACGTGTTACGTTTTTCGCCCAGACTACTCTTGGGCCAAGAACCGTACCGCGTGGCTCACGCCGCTCGCAAGTTTCCTTATCCACGAGGCGTGGGTGCCAGTTGTCAGGAACCGAAATCGCGTGAGGTTTGTGACTGCTTCGGAAGCGTGGATTCCAGAAGGTGACGTCCTTCAACAACCCCCGGGGTTCCTCAATTGCGCAACTTCCGACTTTGTGGATTTATTCAACCAAAGCGACGAAGCGAAGGTTGTCTTACGGACGGTATGTGGCCTCAAGTCGTTGAGTGCCAAGGCCTCGGGAACGTCGCTCATAGACACGCTCGGAGCTGCGGTCGCAGAGGGGTTGGTCCATCAGGACGAACAGTCGGCTTTTGAGGCACTATACGAACGCTCCTGGAAGGACGCAGTCGAGGGCGCCAGGGCAGGTGGCGAATCGCCGGCACCGTCACATTTGGCAGCGGTCGAAGCTGACCGTTTGGTAGCCGTAGCGGTTTCAGCAAGCGCGGACGCAGTTCCGCTCGCCGAAGTTGATTCGGCGCAGTCCCACGTGGCAACTAGGCGAGTGTGGCTGGACGACGCACGGAGCCCCCTGGCGGGCCACATGCTGGCCGAGACTGGACGACTGTTGTTCCCAGGGCGCTTGGAGGCCAATGGGAATGTCGCGCAATGGCTGGCGGAAAAGTACCCGACGTTGGTAAGGCGCGCGTCCGAAAGCGACATAGCGGTGATCGTAGATGGTGAGCGGTTTGTCCCGTCACAGCAGATTCCGGCACTTGTAGATGCAATCGGTGCCTGGTTGCCGGAATTCGTTGCGGTCGCCGCAGACCTACGCGCTCGATTCGCCAGGCTGAAGACGGGCGAAATCATGGTGAAGGTGCGACAGATCCGCCTCAAGTGTGCGAAACGGATAGCGCTAAAGATCGGAGATGATGTCGCACCGCTGCCGGCGTTCGCCCGAGGTTGCGTTTTCTGCAACGATGCGCAGATTCCCACGATCGTTTTTGAAGAACAAATCGGCGAACGGCCCTTCAGGCTACTTTCGAGGATTGCGACTGTACTCGACGAGGCGTTGAACGGGCGCTCACAACTTGCCACCGCCGTGAGTGCCGGAGCGCTCGAGCTCGCCGAGCGGTATGCCGATACGGTTGCGCCGACGGACGACGACTATGCGTCAATATTCCATCAACCTATTGCCCGTGTGCGGAGTGTTATGGACAAGGTACGCAGCGAGCTTCAGCACGTGTTGTACGGTTTACGACCGCTCGTTTGGATGGCAGCGGGCCCGTCTGGCGTCCGTAGATTCGATCAAGAAACCGTGTCCGCACGCACCGAAGAAGAGGTGTTAGCGGCTCTAGATTCACTGGCCTGTCCTGCCGTCCGGGCTAACGAATGGGTCGCCGCCTGCAAGGCTGCACTCACGAGCGAAGACATCGTCCTACGGCTGGGGGTTGACTTGGCACAGTACAACGATGCTACCGATGACTTGGGCCCGAAGTACCGCCGACTCGACTTCTCGACGGAACATGCCGCCAAATTCGTCCGGTACACCGCGGATAGACGCAAGGCGGTAAGAGAGTCCATTCGCGTTCACTTCCTGGATGCGTTCGATGCAGAACAGGACCTAGGGACGTACGTTGCGATTCGGGATAGCACGCCGGAGCCTGACCCTGTGTGGGGAACTACGATGGCGAGTCTGGCGGAGGAGGAAATGGAGCGGCGGCTCACGGCGCACTTGTCCTCGTTCGACGTTGCTCTGGTCGATCCGGCCGATTGGCTCGGTCCGCCTGTAACCGATGTGCGAGAACAGAATCGCGCGGTAGTTCGACAGGTGATTGAGCGGGCAGCACCCTGTGTTCGGGCCTGGTGTGAGAAGCACGAGCACGTCACTCCTGATGCCTGGCTCAATCCAAACGTCGTCCGAGCCATCACCGGGCTGCTGGACGACCAAGGATGGCTCGATTTCAGACCCCTCTCGGCTCCGGATTCGCTCGATTGCGTGCGGAACACTGGTGTTTGGCCTACGGAAATGCCTCTCACCTTGTCTGCGGAGGAGCTTCAGCTATCGGCGGCCGAGTTGCAGGACGAACATAGACGGACTCGAAAACAGCGCGAACGAGACGAGCGCGCACAACGCACGGTTACGGTCTACGGGAACGACATTGTTGAGGGAGAAACAACTGGAGATCAAATTTCGGATCTTATTGTCCCGCACTTGCATCGGAACGAGAGGCTTCAACAAAGCACGTTCAAGAACGCGAAACTGCAACACTTGCCGGTTTCTCAGGGCGACCGGAACGGCGGGGGCGGCGGTGGTGGTGGCCGTCGCAACCGGCAAGAGACTTCAGCTGCAAAGCGCCGCTTGATTGGCTTCGTCGGGGAGTTGATTGCCTTCGAGTGGTTGAAGCTACGGTTTGGCAGTGACCGAGTCACGGAGACATGTTGGGTATCTCGGAACCGTGAGCTTCTACATCCCGGGAATGGGGACGACACCAAGGGTTATGACTTCGAAGTCCGAACAAGGACTAGGGAGTGGCACTTCGAGGTGAAAGCAACGACTGGAACCGACCGCATCATCGAGCTAGGAGTTACCGAAATCGCGGACGCAGAGCGCTGTAGGGCCGATCGTACACACCGATACCGGGTCTTGTTCATTGAGAGTGCGCTTGAGCCACAGCGTGCTAGGCTCCATATGCTTCCGAACCCTCGGAGCGAGCGCGGGGAAGGGAGGTACCGTGAGATTTCGCGTACGGGGTTAAAGCTCGCCTTTGACCTTGCTAGCGAATAGCGGATACAGGGTGTAGCGGGCGCGGCATTGGCTCCTAGAGCGATGTCGATTACGGGAATGGTGACGCCGTGAACGCTAGGTTAGCTAGGCGCTGGAGGCGTATGGGCGGAGCCGTCGCGATCCTCAGTTACTCGAAGATTCCCTCGGCGGAATGAGCCACTGTGTAAAGGGGTCGCGTGCGTCTGGCTCGGCGAGCCTCGGTTGCTACAACGGGACTGAACAGCGATGAGAGGGGGCCCTCTGTTCTGATCCGACCGGCGCCCGCCCTCCGTCGGCCGTTCGATCGAAGTCGTTGCGTCCGGGGACGCTGCGGCCCTCCGCTACGCTGTTTCTTTGGGTCGCGGCCCCAGAAAGCGGTCGCCGTCGTAGTGGATGAGATGGTCTGGGGTGTCGCAGAGCCACACTTCGGTTTCCCAAGCGATGTTGGTCATGTGTTTGCGGAACTCTCCGAAGTCTGGAAACGCACTGATATAGATCGGGTCCGCGGTGCACGTGACCAGCATGGCTTGCAGATCGACCATCCGGGAGGGCGCAATTGGCCCGTGGGAGGTCACCGCCTCGACGAGGAACAGCCAGTTTCGTTCGGGGTCGTACAGGAGCACGTCGGGCAACTTGTCGTGATCTGTGATCGGGATGCCTAGTTCGGCTAGACGAGTTCTATCCACGAACAGGTCCTTCTTTTCCGTGTCGCCTAGGTAGAGCAGGTGCGCGCCGGGTGCGAAGCGGGGCGCGAACTCTTCGACCACTGCTCTTTGGACCTCGTTGTGCTTGCCGGGAGAGAGCCGAACGACTCGGCCGTCAGGCAACGTCACCGGAACCTGGCGGCGATTCCGATCCTGTGCGTAACGCTCCACGAGTGCGCCCTCTTCGCGCCGGAAGTGGGCGACGGCAGCCTCCCAATCACTCGTCCCGTAGCGACGAACGACACCCCGCGCGAGCTCGGAGACGGCATAGTGGGCGTTGGGACTGTTCGTCGGCAGGTCGGGTTCGAAGGGGTTGTATTCAGCGATCCCGCCCTGGACGAACTGATGTAGCACCTGCCGTCTGAACGTCTCGCGCGTATTCGCCGCGTACGTCGTTTCGTAGTGCTCCGCGAGGTAGTCCATGATGCCCTTGGTGACCGTGCACCGTCGTCGCTCAGCTTTCTCCCAGCCGGAGTCGGGGGTCAGCCCGCAGAGCGCGATCAGCGTCATGCCCGCCATCTGGTTGTGTTGGGCCGCTGGCATGCCCAAGGCCTCGAGGATCTCCTGCGCCTCCGCGACGCTAGCCAACGGCGGCCTCCTTCCACGGAAGAGGGACCATCATGCTGGCGACGAGTGCGTCCACTTTCGCTGCGGGGTCGGGCAGGTGCTTCACCTGCCGCCCGAGCGCGACGATCGCCTCGTGCGTGGGAAGAGGCATGGCGCGTAGCTCGGTGGCGTTTACCTGGGTGTTGCCGTTGACCGTACGGAACCAGGTGTCGAGTAAACGGCTGTTGTAGAGCGCGGCCAGACCCCACGCCTCGTCCTCCGAGAGTTCGCCGCCGGGCCGGTGGACGTAGTTGAGATGGTTCTCCAGCCCGACCTCGGGTACCTGGAAGGCGGCGGCGATGAAGGGAGCGGCCGTCAACCGGCGCGGCTCTTCCTTGGCGCTGAAGCGACGGAGCAGGACGTAGTTTCGGTTGGGGAGGAGGAGCGCTCCGGCGCCCCTCCGCACGATGTACTCCGGCTTGTGCCGGCTGAGCGGCCACCTGGCTTCCATTGCCCGAACATGGTTCATCCACAGGAGCGGCACGTGTGTCACGGGGATCTCTCCGTCCTCGGCGATGAACTTGTTTGCCCGAAACGCCACCACTGGCCCGGTCGAGATGTTGAGCCCCAAGTCGGAAAGACTGCTCGGCCAGGCGTCTACCACGGCCAGGGCCCGCTCGTCGTCGTCGCAGACCGGCAGCCGGAGGACCTTCTCAGGGGAATCAAGGTTGAGCACCGTGCTGGCTGGAACCTGGCGGACACTGGGTTCGCCGAGATCGTCAACTCCGAGGCTCGACGAGATCTCGACGGTGGAACGGTTCTCCAGCCCGTGATCCTGGCGCACGCCGTACACGATGACGTTTTCCTGCAGCACTGCGTCTCGACGAAACGCGTCACGCCGGGAACCGAAGACATGAACTCGGGCCGGCCGGATCAAGTCAAAGAACACGGTCCGGAACTGCCGGAAGTACGGACCGGAGGCGAAGCTCCTCGGCGTGATGAACACGAAGTCCCCCCGTTGCCGCAGGAGCGCGGCGCCGGCGGCCATAAACAGCGCGTAGATGTTGGGCTGCCCGTGGACCACTTCCGAGACGGCCGCCGCCCGTGGGTCGTCCTTGCCGATCTTGAAGTAAGGCGGATTTGCGATGACGACATCGAACGGCTCCGCCGCCGAGCGTTTCGGGAAGAGTCCCCGCGGATGCAGGAGCTTGGCGTTCGCCAGGATGAAGTCCGTGGTCTCGATGCGGACGGAGACCGTCACTCCATAGCGCCGACGGCACCAGTCGGCCAGATGGTCCAGGACAGCCTGAAGCGGCGGGAGTAGGTCCCGGTCGATTTCATGGGCGATCAGCTTGACAATCCGGGGCTTGACGCGGCGGGAGGCGAGATGCTCCACGGCGGCGCAGCAGAGAATGCCGGCCCCGGCAGCTGGATCCAGGACGCGGATTTCGTGCTCCTCGCAGGTGATCCTCCCCGCCATGAAGCCGGCCACTACCGCCGGGGTCAGGAAGAGGCCGTGCTCCTTGCGCTCCCTGTCGGTCTTCTGTCGAATGCACCATTCGCCGATCCGGTCGGCGTACGCCGTGGGTCGCTCGACGGTCCGGGGGCCCGGCATCGGCCAGCGCGACGGCGCGGGGCCGATCGGAGCCTGTTTTGCGCGGTCTTGGCTCATGCTCGGCGCTTGGTGGTCGGTACCTTGATCGCGCCGGATGGCTCCGGCGGAGCCGGGAGGAGCGGCTGTCGGGTCTGGTCCCGCTGAACGAAGCGCGGGGCGGCCGCCCAAATCATCTGGAACGGGGGTTTGCTGTGTCCGGCCGCCACGACGTTGACGCCGCATAGTCTGCCCCGTCCAGGCTTTCGGTCAACCGTTTTCTTGGACTGTTCAGCCACCGGCTCGACGTCCGGTTCCCGGGGCGGTTCGGCAGAATGCCGCACCTCACGGAGTGGGGCCGCACGGTCGTCCTTCCCGGGAGGACAACTCACGCCGAGAGAGCCTCCAGGACCGGACCGACGAGCGACTTCGCACGGCACACCTCGGCCGCGCGCCAAATCTGATCGGCGGTCGCTTTGCGATCGTGAAGAGCGTCGCGCAGCGCTTCGAGCGCTACGTGCACGCCGAATAGCCGGCGGAAGCGGAAGCAGTCCACCACGGTGCGTGCCGGGCTCGTGATCCGGACGGGAACGCCCTCGAAGGTTGTGTCAACGACCCCGTAGCGGAGCGATACCCCGGAAAAGCGGACCACCCGGACCGGCAGTTCAGGAATGAGGGGAGCGCGGGCCTTGTGGGGGACCGCGATCCAGACCCGCCGCGGCGTTTGGGTACCGAGGTCGTGGATCCTCAGGGCGGTTAGAAGGCAGACGATGGCATGCGGCACCCGAGCGCAGACGGCAGCGTGGGTGTAGTGCTCTGTGAGTTCAGCATCGGTGAACCGATATAGACCCCGGGCTACGCGCTCAACGGCTCCGTCGTCCACCAAACGCCGTAATTCGCGGGAGTGGAGTCCAGCTGCGGCTGCGTGCTTGTGACGAAAGAAAGCCGTTCGGTCAAGGTCCATCTCGATTGACGGCAGACATGGAATGTTCTGATTTGTCGGCAATTGTAGTCAATTGCCTGCATTTTCGACCACCTTGCCCACTCTGTCGGCGACGTGCGACGAGTGGATCGGTGGCGCGTCACGGCCTTCAGCTCGGAGACGGCTCCTCACGAGCCAGGGGCCCGCACGTTCGTGGGGATGGAAATCGGCCTGGTCCGGCCGATGCGGGTGCGGTCAGCGATGGAGGTTATATACTTGACTCCCGAAGAAATGATCCATAAACTGTCCGTGTTCTTGTGATCATTTGTGACTAATCCTACTCATTCGGAGACCTCAATGCGCGACTTCCTCCTGCGCTACCCCGACAGCGCGGCAGCCCGTGCCTACTTTGAGGAGCGGCGCTGGCGGGGTTGTGTCGCCTGCCCCTATTGCCGCGGTGAGGACGTTCTCGCGCGGACAGGAAAGCGCACTGGCTACTACCGATGCCGGAACTGTGCTGGAGAGTTCACAGTTAGGACAGGCACGCTTCTCGAGCGCTCCCGCGTTCCCTTAGACAAATGGCTCTATGCCTTGTACGTCCTTGCGACAGCGCGTCAGGGGACGTCGTCAGTCCAGCTCGCCCGCGAGATTGGCGTCACGCAGAAGACAGCATGGTCCATGCTTGCGAGGCTACGCGACGCCTGCGACGGCGATCCAGAGTTGCTCATGCCAGTGCGGGAAGGAGACTCGGCGTCAACTGGCGGGACGTCGCGTCGGACTCCGGGTTCCACTTCCACGCAGTCAACTACGACTATGGGCTACGACGAACTAGACCGCACTACGGATCGGCTCCTCTCATACACCCCCAATCGCAAGCCAGAGGATGCGCTTCAAGCAATAGCCGGAACACCGGACAGACCTCTCGTGATCGGCAACGTTGAGATACCGTGTTACGTCCTAGAGGACGAGACTCGCGTCTTGGCTCAACGGGGCATGGTGTCAGGCCTCGGAATGGCCCGGGGTGGCAGCTCCAAAGGCGGCGGGGACCGGTTGGCACACTTCGTTTGCCAGAAGACTCTCCGGCCGTTCGTTCCGGCGGATCTGATTGAGTTGACTACGAATCCGCTCCGATTTCGCACGCCCAACGGCAACATGGCGAACGGTTATCCAGCGACTCTCCTTGCCGACGTCTGTGATGTTGTTCTCGATGCTAGAAAGGCGGGCGTACTTCAAAGACAGCAGATGCATATCGCGGCGCAGTGCGAAACGCTAGTACGCGGATTTGCTCGCGTCGGAATCATCGCGCTCGTCGACGAGGCAACGGGTTACCAACGTGTCCGTTCTCAAAGGGCCCTGGCAATCATTCTCGAGAAGTTTATTTCCGAGGAACTCCGGCCTTGGACAAAGACGTTTCCGTTCGAGTTCTACGAACAGATTTGCCGACTCCGAGGCTGGCCGGACGTGTATTCGATACACCGCCCATCGGTAATCGGAAAGTACACGAACGATATTGTCTATGACCGCTTGGCTCCCGGTGTGCTGCGTGAGCTAAAGAAACGAAACCCTGTGGTGGCCGGCACTGGGCGCCGTCGACATAAGCATCACCAGTGGTTCACTCAGGACTATGGTCATCCAAAGCTGCGCGAACATTTGGCTGGCGTAATTGCTCTGATGCGTGTTTCGAAGACATGGTTTGGCTTCAGGCGGAACCTCGTGAAGGCATACCCACGACTTGGAGATCAAATGCTCTTGGACTATGACCTGCCGGGAGAAGAATAGAGCACGCGAGACTGACGGGCATTGGGTCGCAGGTGTGAGACGCCGCGGCGCAGTAACGTGGGGCCAACCTGGGGCTGCACGAGTACATGCCGTTAATGAAAACCGAGGCGGCCGCGAGCACAATCAACTAATGGCCATTGCTACTCTGTCGGTTGCTCTCCATTTCATGCACTTGTGGCGCACGAACAGGGGTCCGAGTAGCCGCGTTAGATAGTGCTAGGCGGTGGCGCGGATGCGAGGTGCGGCGCCAGTCGTCAGCCGTTCGAAGATCCCGTCGAGTGAATCCGCCACCGTGTAGAGGTCGTGTGAGTCGGGTTGGGCGAAGCCGGTGGCCACGATGTGGTCAAAAAGTGTCAGTAGCGGGTTCCAGTAGCCCCGGACGTTCGCGAGCACGATGGGCTTGTCGTGGAAGCCGAGCTGCCGCCAGGTGATTATCTCGATCGTCTCGTCGAGGGTGCCGAGGCCGCCAGGCAACACCACGAAGCCGTCGGCCCGGTCGAACATCTCCTGCTTGCGCTCGTGCATGCTGTCCACGACGACAAGTTCTGTCACGTTCGAGAAGGGCGGCTCCGATTCCAGGAGTGAGCGCGGAATGATTCCGACGACCCGCCCGCCCGCTTCCAGCGCCGCCTCCGCCACGGTTCCCATCAGGCCGATGCCACCACCGCCGTAGATGAGTTCGATGCCGCGCGCGGCGCAGGCGGAACCGAACGTCCGCGCGAACTCCTCGAGCCGGGGGTCCATTCCGCTCCACGACCCGCAATAGACGCAGAGTGACCTGATCGCGGTCAACTGAGGCTCAACGTTTCCAGTACTTATTTCATGGTTCTTGTTCATAGCAAGTAGGAGCATACCTCTTGCGGCCCCGTGGTGAGGAGCGCGGCGCGGAGCGCCGCGGTGCCGGTCTGGAGACCGGCGTTCCAAGCCGTATGCGCGCTTCTTCACAGTTGGCGTCACGCAGCGCGTTCCGCGGCGCGGAGCGTCGCGGTGCCGCCCTGGCGACCGGCGTTCCGGGCCGTCGGGTCACCCGGTCGGGCGGGGCGTAACACCCCTCCGCCGTTGCGCTTGCGCCGGTTCCCGGGCGGTCCCATAATCGAAAGACCTCACCCACGAAGGAAGGGGATCCCCGCTCACCCTGGAGGTGCCTGATGCGTAGACGATTTAGCTGGCTCGTGATCCTCGGGATCGCGGGCTCACTCGCGGCTCCGGCCGCCGCGCAGGAGTTGCGCGGACGCATCGTCGGGACGGCGATGGACGTGACGGGAGCGGTGCTTCCGGGCGTGACGGTCACCGCCTCCAGCCCGGCGATGATCCAGGACCAGGTGGTGGTGACCGGCGGCCAGGGGACCTACGTGTTCCCGGCGCTCCCCACCGGGGTCTACTCGGTCAGCTTCTCCCTCTCCGGCTTCAGCACGGTCGTCCGGGAGAACATCCAGATGACCCTGAACACCACCCTGACGGTGAACGCGACCCTCGAGGTCGGCGGTCTCGAGGAGACGATCACCATCACCGGCGAGGCCCCGGTGGTGGACGTCAAGACCACCGCCACCGGCGTGAACTTCACCGAGGAACTCCTTGAGGACATCCCGAACGCCCGGGACATCTGGGCGGCAATGGCGCAGGCCCCCGGCTTCCAGATGGAGGGCTACGACGTGGGCGGCTCCCACACCGGCACCCAGACCGGGTTCCAGGCCTTCGGCTTCGGCGACCAGCACCGGACCCTGCTCGAGGGCATCAACGTCACCGAGACGACCTCGGGGAACGCGGGTTACTTCGACTACGGCAGCTTCGAGGACTTCCAGCTCGGCGGCTCCGGGAACATGGGCGAGACCCACGGGCTCGGCGCCTTCTTCAACCTCACGGTGAAGTCCGGCGGCGACCGCTTCAACGGCGACATCTACGTCGACTTCGAGAACGACTCCACCGTGGGCGACAACGTCCCGGATGCGCTGCGCACCGGCGGCGGGACGCAGGGCCCCTACAAGGCGGGCGGCGACGGCCTCGAGGCCGGCAACCCGATCACGCTGCAGAGCGACATCAACATCGGGATCGGCGGCCCGCTCTACCCCGGCAAGGCCTGGTTCTACGGCGGCTACCGGCTGAACCACCAGGAGAAGCTGACCATCGGCAACCCCGATCCGGCGACCACCCAGCTCGGCAACTGGACCGCCAAGGCGACCTACCAGCTCACCGAATCCAGCCAGTTGATCGGTTTCTTCAACCGGCGCACCAAGCTGCAGGCGGAGCGGAACCTCGGCCCTTCGGTGCCGCTGGACGCCGCGTGGTACCAGAGCTCGGTGAACAAGCCGATGAAGTTCGAGTACACGAACGTCCTGACCGACAAGCTGTTCCTGAACGTGCAGCTCAGCCACTGGATCAACCAGTTCCCGCTCTTCCCGACCGCCACGAAGTCGGAGAGCGTCGAGGGGCTGCCGGCCGGCCGGCTCGAAGTGAATACCGGGGACCTCACGAACGCGAACAGCTACTACCACCTACGCAACGTCACCAAGCCGCAGATCTCCGGCAACCTGACCTATTTCGCCGACGACCTCGGAGGGCAGCACACCTTCAAGATCGGCACCGAGATCTACCGGGAGCGCCGCAAGTTCCTGCGGATGCAGCCGGAGGACATCTTCTATCGCGACGTTGACGGCGTGCCAACCGAGGTGGACATCTACAACACCCCGAACACCGGCATCAACGACATCTTCCTCACTGCGGTCTACGCGCAGGATTCGTGGACCCTCAACGACCGGCTGACCCTGAACCTCGGATTCCGCTTCGACCGCTACAAGATGGGCTGGCCGGACAACTCTCTTTCGCCCACCCATTCGGACATCTTCCCGCCGCTCGACGTGTCGCAGCGCGACGTCCTGACGCTTTCCAACATCGGGCCGCGGGTCGGCGCCGCGTTCGACGTCACCGGCGAGGGCGAGACGGTGGTGAAGGTCTTCTTCGGCCGGTTCTACTGGAACCCGAGCACCACGATCGTGGACGACGAGAACCCGGTGGGGCAGGCCGCGTTCCGCTACGCGTTCAACGACCTCAACGGGAACCGGGTCCTGGACCCCGGTCCGAGCGGCGGCCTCGCCGACTCCCCCGAACTCGGGGACAAGCTGCGGACCCTGGGGGGCGCGGGATTCGTGACCGTGGACCCGGGCCTCACGAACGCCTACGGCCACGAGCTGTCAACCCACTTCGAGCAGCAGATCGCGGACAACTTCTCCTTCCGGGCCTCCTACGTCCACAAGAACTCGCGTAACGGCTACGGGATCGTGGACCTGAACCGCGCCTTCGCCTACGACACCCCGTACACCTGGGAGGACCGGGGACCGGACAACGTCGCCGGCACCGGCGACGACCAGACGATCCAGCTGATTGACCGGCAACCGGGGATTCCCGAGGATCGCCGGTACGTGAACCCGGGCGCCTACGGACTGCCGGATCCGGACGGGAACTACCACACCGTCGAAGTGGCGCTGAACCGCCGGTTCGCGGACCGCTGGATGTTCCTGACCTCGTTCCTCCACACCTGGGCGAACGCCTACATGCGGACCACGTCCTCCGGGAGCGTGCGGGCCGCCGCCCGCTTCGACTTCGTCGAGGGGACAACCTACGAGTGGCGGGCGAACCAGTCGCTCCGGCTGGGGCCGCAGGACACCACCTACTGGAACTACAAGCTGGTGGCGCGTTACATCTTCCCCCACGACATCGGGGTGAGCGCCTCGTACAAGCTCCAGAGCGGTTTCCAGACCGGCCGCCGGGTCAGCGTGCGGCTGCCGAACGCCGGGACCGAGCGGGTCATGCCGGACGGCTACAACGACCGCGCACCGAACGTCGGCATCTTCGACATGCGCGCCGAGAAGTCGTTCGACATCATGGGAGGGGCGAACATGGCCCTGCTGTTCGACGGGTTCAACCTGACGAACAGCTCGACCGTCCTCAACTACCGGACGATCGGGGGCTCCCGCTACAACGAGATCATCGCGATCCTCGACCCGCGGGTCTTCCGGGTGGGCGTCCGGATCGAGTTCTGATCGGACCTGACCCAACGGGGGCTCCGGCCTTCGGGCCGGCGCCCCCTTTCTCGTTGGGGGCGGGCGTACACTCGATCCGGTTCGATTGCCGTCGAGGAGAGACCCATGAAACAGCACGAAGACCGCAGCGCGTTGAATCGGCGACGCTTCCTCCAGACGACCGCCGCCGCCGGGCTGGCCGCGCTTCCCGGCGCCGCCGCGCCCGCGAGCCCGCGCCGCCAGCCGGCGTCTTTCGGCTCCAACCCGGCCGACCCGCTCGGCGTCCGGTCGAGCTTTCCGGTCACCGAGGAACTCGCCTACCTGAACAACGCCGCGGTGGGGCCGCTGCCGATCCCCGTCCGGGACGCCCTCCACGCCTACGCGGACAACAAGATGCTGCGCCGCGACGGCGCGTCGGGCGGCAAGGCGGTGGCGGGCGCGCGCTCCCGCTTCGCCGGCCTGTTCGGGGTCGATGAGGACGAGGTCGCCCTCCTCTACTCCACGAGCGGGGCCGAGAACATCATCGTGAACGCGATGGACTGGCGGCCGGGCGACAACGTGGTCGTGGACGAGCTGCACTTCGTCACCACCTTCGTGCTCTACCGCGAGCTCGAGCGCCGGGCGGGGGTCGAACTGCGGGTTATCCCGTCCAAGGACGGGGTCGTGACCGTCGACGACTTCGCCGCCCGGACCGACGACCGGACGCGGCTGCTGAGCGTGGCGTGGGTGTCGAACCGCAACGGCTTCCGCTACGAGCTGCCTCCGCTGGCCGACCTCGCCCACGCCCACGGGGCCTACCTCTACGCCGACGCCATCCAGGCGTGGGGCACGTTCCCCACCAACCTCCACGAGGAGAAGGTCGATTTCGCCTGCGGCAACGGCTACAAGTGGCTGCACGCGGACTTCGGCTGC
>VXWI01000041.1 GCA_009835985.1 Acidobacteriota bacterium
GTCAGCCGGAGCCGGTTCCTGGAGCCGGCGCCCGGGGGCATGGCCGGGTCGGGGTCGGTGGGGGTGCGGCTGCCCGCCGGGGATTGGCCGCTCCGCTGCGAACTGGAGCATTAGGAGCGCCGGCCTCCGGCCGGCATCGCGGCCGCAGGCCGCGAAACGCACGTTGCCACTGTCGTATCCAGCCCAGACCAGCGACGGCGAGACTCTGTCTGGAGGGATCGGTGGCGCCAGTCCCGCTATCCGGGGCCGGGAGGGAGCGCGGCTCGCATATTGGCCGAGCGCAGCGCCCTCAGAGCGAGTTTCGCGCTCCCGCGCGATGCCGGCCGGAGGCCGGCGCTCCGACCCTAATGCTCCCCTTGACCCTCGACGACGAAGCCGACCGTGAGGCCGCCCGGCCACGGGTAACCCAGCGCCCAACCCTCGGCGTCGTCCTGGTAGATCGCGGGCTCGGTGATCCCTTCCCAGTTCGGCGCGAGGCTCATCACCGCCGGATGGCCGACGCCGGTGGCCGCGAAGCTCATGATGTTGAGGTCGTCCTGGCCCCACTCGACGTCCACCGTCATGTCCTCGGCGACCGGCACCAGCAGCACGAAGTCGAGGTGCACCGACACGCCCATGTGGTTCCCGTCTTCCGGGCGGACCCCGTAGCGCATGGTGAAGACATTCGGCTCGATGGGGTTCCCCTTGTAGTCGGACCAGGGGCCGTCGATCCGAACCACCCCGACGAGGGTCCCCACGCTGAGGTCCGGGAAGGTCGCCGCGGGATTCGGGTTGGCGCCGGCCGGTTGCTCGGAGCGAAGCCAGAAGTCGAGGTTGACGCCCGAAGCGAGCGTCGCGCGGACGCCGTCGGAGTCCAGGACCGCCCGGATCTCATCGGAAACGCCTTCGGGCGGAGCGCCGTCGGCGGCGCCGAGCATCGGTTGATCGCTGCCGAAAGCGAGAGTGGCGGCAAGCAGCCCGGCGGGCAGCAGATAGGCGAAACGCGAGGGGCGGTACATAGGGCGACGCGCTAGTGGTCGGTGGGCGAAGTCACGTGAGCGCAGAGAGCGGTGAGGCGTCCGGCTGACAAGGCGCGCGAGGGAGGAATAGCAGAGCTCTTTCGATCCGAGCGCAACGATGAGCGACGCGAAGCGGAGCGGTTCAGCCGGAATGCATCGCCGCTCGAACGCCGCGTGAGTTTGTTCACCGGCCGCTAGCGCGTCTACCGGACGAACGTGCCCAGGAAGGCGCTCCGCTTGAGCGGGCAGCTCCAGGTGGTGTCGAAGTCGTCGCCCCGGAACGCGTGCGCCTCGGTGTAGGCCGGCATCGCGTCCGCGATCTCCGTCAGCGGCGGGTAGTAGACGAACTCGCTGCCGCAGAGGTGATCCTTGTGGGTGATCGCCCGGGTCTTGATCTCCACCAGCTCGCCGGCAGTCAGTGCGGCGTGGCCCGGTGTGCTCTCGAAGTCCGCGGCCACCGGCGCGTCCCGGATGTTCCTCACGTTGTCGAGCAGCTCGCCGCCCATGTCGTGCGCGAGCTGGATGAGGGCGCTCCGCTGGTCGGCGTTCGCGGCCTCGTCCACGATGAGCACCGACTCCACCGGGTACGGGTTGTCGTGCGGATCTCCCAGGGTGGCCTGCGCCTTCACGACCGCGACCACCGAAAGGCCGGAGAGCTCGACGCCTTGGTACATCCCCTCGGAGACGTTCCAGGCGAGGACGGCTTCCTCGCCGTCGAGGCCGACCTCGCTGTTCGCGTAGCAGTGGCCCGCGTACACGTCGGCGGTGCGGGCCTCGAGGTAGAGGCCGGTGAGCGAGGTGTCCGCCTCGCCGGGACCTCCAGCGAAAGCCGTCGCGCCCAGCGCGAGGAAGGCGGCTGCCAGCAGGAAACGGGAAATCTTCATAACGCTACCTCCGTCGGGTGACCGCGGTTCGGTTCGGTCCACACCGAAGGGCGCAGTCTAGCAGGGCCGGGGCGGAGCTTCACCCGGCGTCCGGCGTCGAGTACGCCCCCCTACCAGGCGCTTTCGAAACAGGACCGCCCGGAACCCTCGCTGCAGCGTTCCTTGTCGGCGACCCGCCCGTCGGGGCCGAGGCAGTTCATGGTGTGGGTGCACCAGAAGTGGTCGTCGCCGGGATGCCCGCCCGGAACGCTCGGGTCGTACTCCATGTCCATGTACATCGCCTTGGAGCGCAGACGGTGGCAGAGCGAGAAAGCGGCGCGTCCGGTAGCCCCGGGAATGGCGCTTTTCGGAGCGGTGGTCTTCGTGGCCATCGTCGTTCTCCTCACATGGCAGCGAGCGCGGCGCGTTTCACCGCGACCCGCGCGAGCTGGATCTTGTAGCCGTTTCCGGAGAGCGCGGCGGCGTCGGCCACCGCGGCGTCAGCCGCGGCCTCGGCGCTCGCCTCGCTGATGCCGCCGGCCAGCGCGCCGGCCGCGGCGGCGCTCATCCACGGGGTGGGCGCCGCGTGGCCGAGGACCACCCGGGCGCCCCCGTCCGAGACGGCGACCGAAGCGGCGGCCAACGGCCAGTCGAAGCCCTTCCGGTTCCGTATCTCGTAGGTGGCGTTGCTGCTCGAGCGCATCGGAATGGTGACCGCGGTCACGATCTCGGCGGCGCCGAGCGTGAACTCGCTCTCGTCGCTCGAAGCCGGTGTCCGGTAGAGGTCCTCGACCGCGACGCTGCGCTCGCCGTCCGGCCCGAGGACGGTCGCCGAGGCGCCGAGCGCGATCAGCGGCGGCGCGAGGCTCGACGGGTTCACGAAGACCGCGTCGCCCGCGTTCCCGAAGACCGCGTGGTAGCGGTTGTCGCCCGTCTTCGCCATGGACGCCCCGTCGTGCATCGGCACGAGTCCGAAGCCCGCGCGGAAGTACCAGCAGCGGGGCCGCTGCAGGAGGTCGCCGCCCACCGTGCGCATCGAGAGCACCTGCCGGCTGCGGACCCCGGCAATGGCCTGGGCGACCGCCGGGAAGGACTCGCGGATCACCCGGTGCTCACCGAGCGGTCCCAGCCGGGTGGTGGCGCCGATGTGGAGTCCTCCGTCGGTCTCGTGCGCTCCGGTCAGATCCGGGATCGCCTTCAGGTTGACGAGACGGGACGGCGCCGCCGCACCGTCCTTCATCAGGCTCAGCAGATCGGTGCCGCCCGCAAGGGCTACCGCGCCCTCGGCGGACAGCATCCGGATCGCGTCCTCGGTGGTCCGGGGACTTGAGTATTCGAAGGCGCGCATCAGGCCATCCCTCCGTTGATTGCGGCGAGCACCCGCTCGGGGGTCATCGGCATCTCGTTGATCGGAACGCCGGTGGCGTTGGTCGCCGCGTTGGCGATCGCCGCTCCCGGCGCGATGACCGGGGGTTCACCGAGGCCGATTACGCCGCGTTCGTCGTAACCGGGTCCGGTCATCATGTGGACGATCATCTCGCCCACGTCCTCGATTCCGGCGAGCTTGTAGAACTCCATGTCGGGATTCAGCATCTGGCCGGTGTGCGGATCGAAGACCCGCTCCTCGGTGAGCGCGTAGGTCACGCCCATGATGAGCGAGCCGTACACCTGGCTCTCCGCGAGCTTCATGTCGAGGATGAGCCCGCAGTCCTGGACCGCGACCAGCCGGTTGATGGAGACCACGCCGGTCTCCATGTCCACGCTGACGTCGGCCATCTGGATGCCGCCCACCCCGCTGTCGTTCAACTGACCCGGGCCGGGGTTGGCGCCGGTGGCGGACACCGGGTTCACCCCGATGAGGGTCGCCGCCTGCCGCCAGGGCATCGCGGCCGTGGAACCGTCCTTGAAGTGGAGCTGGCCGTTCTTGAGTTCCAGGTTGGCCATCTCGGTCCCGAGCCGCGGTGCGATCCGCTCGAACACGGCGTCCACCGCGTTGAGCGCCGCCCGGCGGGTAGCGCCACTGACGCCTCCCACCGTGGTGCTGCCGCCCGAGGCGCCGGACGCCGGCAGGACGCTCCGCCCCATGGTCACCTTGACCTGCTCCAGGCCGACTCCGAAGGTCTCGGCCAGTACCAGGGCGATGATGGTGCGGGTCCCGGTGCCGAGGTCCTGGCTCCCGATCCGGGCTTCCACCAGCCCGTCGCGGTAGGCAAGCACCTCGCAGTTGCTCCGGTGGCCGCGGCCGCCCCAGGTGTGGAGCGCGAGGCCGAGGCCCGAGCGCACCGTGCCGGTCGCCGAGCCGCGCGGCCGCCAGCGGTCGCGCCAGCCCATCAGTTCGGCGCCCTTCTCGAGTTCTTCGACGTAGGTGCTCGCCCGCTCGCCGGTCTTCTCGATGTTCTTCAGGAAGAAATCGAGCGGGTCCATCCCCGCCGCATGGGAGAGGTCCTCGAGCGCCCGCATGGTGACGAGGCACGCCTGCGGATGTCTCGGGGCCCGCCAGGCCCGCGCCGGTCCGGTGTTCGTCGGCACCGACGTGTGCATCTGGGTCTGGTTCTCGAAGGAGAACACGTAGGGAAGCGGCGGGGAGTTGGCGCCTGCCGGTCCGCCGGAACCCCAGCTCTTCGAATCCCAGGCCACCACGTTCCCGTCGGCGTCGGCGGCCGTCGAGACCTCGGCGTGGGTCGAGGGACGCGCGCCGGCGACGCTGACCTCCTGGTCCCGGTCGAGCATCAGCTTCACCGGCCGGCCGGTGTCGCGCGCGATCTGGGCGCAGACCACGCCCCAGCGGTCCACGCTGAACTTGCTGCCGAAGCCGCCGCCCATGTACTGGGTCTCTACGTGGACGTTCGAGGCCGGAATGCCGATCTGCTCGCCGAGCTGCGAAGCGACGCCGGAAATCGCCTGGGTGGAGGCCCAGAGCGTCACCGTCTCTTCGTCCTGCCACTCGGCGACCTGGCCGTGGGACTCAAGGGAGCAGTGGGCGATCTGCGCCACGTGGTAGGAGCCGCTCGACTTCGTCGGGGCCGAGGCCATCGCGGCCGCCGGGTCCCCGGTAGTCTCCGCCTGCGCGGGCTGCGCGTCGGGAGCCTCGTCCACCGCGCGCTCGTTCACGAAGTGCGACAGCACCTCGTATTCGATCTTCACGGCGGCGGCCCCGTCGCGGGCGACCTCCTCCGAGGTGGCGGCCACGGCCACGATCTCGTCGTGGGCCCACTGGATCTCGGTCCCCACGTCCTGGATCACATGGACCCGGACCACGCCGTCCATCGCCTCCGCCGCCGAAGTGTCGATGGCGGTGATGCGCGCGTGGGCGTGCGGGCACTGGACCATGATCGCCCAGAGCATCCCGCGGCGGTTCACGTCGTAGGCGTACTTCGCCCTTCCGGTCGCCTTGACCGGTCCGTCAAGGCGGCTGATGTGTTTGCCGATGTGCAGGCGGTCGCCTGCGGCGGGCCAGACATACTCAGCCATTGGTGGTTCCTCCTCCGGCCGCCTGGGCGACGGCCGCCCGGATGCCGGCGTAGGTGCCGCAGCGGCAGAGGTTGCCGCCGAGCTCCCGGTGGACGGTGTCCTGATCGGGATTCGGATGACGGTTCAGGAGCGCCGCGCTGGCGACCACGAAACCCGGCGTGCAGAAACCGCACTGCTGGGCGTCGTGGTCCACGAACGCCTGCTGGATGGGGTGCATGTTCGCCGGCGATCCGAGACCTTCAACGGTGGTGACCTCCGCGCCCTGCGCTTCGATCGCGAGCACCGAGCAGGCATAGACCGGGTCGCCGTTCATGAGCACCGTGCAGGCGCCGCAGGTGCCGCGGTCGCAGACCTTCTTGGCGCCGGTCAGGTCGAGGTGGTTGCGGAGCGCGTCAAGCAGCGTGACCCTCGGCTCGAGGGTCGCGACGTGGGCCTTGCCGTTGATCTTGAAGGCCATGTCCACGGCGCCCGGCCCGGCGACCCCCGGCTCGCCCTGAGCCGCGGCGTCGTCCAGGATGCCGGACAGCAGGCCCGCGGAGGCGGCGCCGGCGGCGGCGCTTCCCCGCAGGAACTGGCGGCGGGAAAACGGTCCCCGCGCCTCCGTCTCGGCGCTGTCGACACTCGCTTCGGGTTGCTCCTCGCGAGGCGTTTTCGGATACCTGGTCTGGGCCATTGAAGTCCCTCCGGATCGAGTTTCCAAGTGGGCCACTATACCAGCGGTCCGGCGTTCCCCGGCGGTTACGATCCCGGGTATGCAGCGCGTTCCCCCGCCGCCGGACCGGCGCCCGAAGGGCCCGGCGCCGGTCCGGGATCTGCTCGGCCTCGTGTTCCCGAGCCGGGAGCAGGGCGCGATCCTGGACATCGAGTTCCTGAGGGTGCTCTGGGACCGGGTGGCGCCGGCGGAAATCGCGCGGAAGGCGGTTCCGGTGCGCGTCGAGCGGCGCGTCCTGACGATCGTCACCGCCGATCCGCTGACCCGCGCGGAGGCGCACCGGCGGAGGACGGAGATCGCGCGGCGCCTGGTGCGCGCCGCCGGACTCCCCGAGGCCCGGCTGCGGGTGCGGGTCGAGCTGGGGGTTCCGGCGCTGGCGGAGGACGCCTCCGGCCGGGGAAGGCAAGGGGAATGACCGGGGCGAACGGGAGTCCGCCGGTCTGGATCTCCTCCGCGGTTCGCACCCCGATCGGGAAGCTGCTCGGCGGGCTCTCCCCGCTGCCCGCCCCGAAACTCGGGGCGCTGGCGGTGCGCGAGGCGGTGGAGCGCGCCGCGGCGCCCGCGGATGCGGTCGACGAGGTCATCCTCGGGAACGTGCTGACCGCCGGGCTCGGCCAGAACCCGGCCCGCCAGGCGGCGATCGGTGCCGGGCTGCCCGCCGGGGTCGGCGCCCTGACGATCAACAAGGTCTGCGGATCGGGGCTGAAGGCGGTCATGCTCGCCCGGCAGGCGATCCTCGCCGGCGACGCCGACCTGGTGGTTGCCGGCGGGATGGAGTCCATGTCGAACGCGCCGCATCTCCTCCGGGGAATGCGGACGGGGTCGAAGATGGGCGACGGCAGCCTCGTGGACTCGATGGTGCACGACGGGCTCACCGACGCCTTCGAGGACATCCACATGGGCGAGACCGCCGAGCGGGCGGCCGACCGCTACGGAGTGAGCCGCGAGGCGATGGACGAATACGCCGCCGAGAGCCAGCGGCGCGCCCACGCGGCTACGGAGGCCGGGCGCTTCGCCGCCGAGATCCTGCCCGTGGAAGTCCCGGCGCGAAAGGGTCCGGTGGTGGTCGAGCGCGACGAGAGCATCCGGCCGGACGCGACCGCGGAGTCGCTGGCGCGGCTCCGGCCGGTGTTTCGGACGGGCGGTCGGGTGACCGCGGGGAACGCCCCGGGGGTGAACGACGGGGCGTCCGCGCTGGTGATCGCTTCGGATGCGGCCGTGCGCCGGCACCGTCTGCCCCGGCTCGCGCGGATCACCGGCCAGGCGGTTTCGGGCCTTGAGCCCGAGTGGGTGATGATGACCCCGGTACCCGCGGTCCGGAAGCTGCTGGCGCGCCTCGACTGGAGCGTGGACGGCGTGGACGTTTTCGAGATCAACGAGGCCTTCGCCGCCCAGGCGGTGGCGGTGCGGGCCGAACTCGGGCTCCCGGCGGACCGGACCAACATGAACGGGGGCGCCGTCGCGCTCGGCCACCCGATCGGGGCGAGCGGCGCCCGCATCCTCACCACGCTGCTCTACCTGCTCCGCGAGCACGGCCTGGACCGGGGCGTTGCGAGTCTTTGCCTGGGCGGCGGCAACGGGGTCGCCCTGGGAGTGGAACGTGCCTGAACCGGGATCGCCGGGGCGGGTCCTGGTGGTGGGCGCCGGGACCATGGGGAACGGCATCGCCCAGGTCTTCGCCGCCTCCGGCGTCGAGGTGAACCTCGTGGACATCCGGGAGGAGTTCACGGCGCGCGGGATGGCGACCATCGAGAAGAACCTGGGGCGCCAGGTGAAGCGGGGGACCCTGACCGGCGCGGAGGCGAAGTCCGCCTACGCGCGCATCCGGCCGGGGACGGAAATGGCGCCCGCCGCCGATGCGGAGTTCGTGGTCGAGGCCATCGTCGAGAACGAGGCGAAGAAGCTCGCGCTCTACGCCGCGCTCGAGCCGCTGCTGCGGGCCGGGACGGTCCTCGCGTCGAACACCTCCTCGATCTCGATCACCCGGCTCGGGGCCGCATCCGGCCGCGCCGACCGCTTCATCGGCATGCACTTCATGAACCCGGTGCCGGTCATGGAGCTGGTGGAAGTGATCCGGGGGCTCGAGACCTCGGACGAGACGTTCGAGGCGACGATGGAGCTGTCGCGGCGCCTGGGGAAGACGCCCTGCGCGGTCAACGACGCGCCCGGGTTCGTCTCCAACCGGGTCCTCATGCCGCTGATCAACGAGGCCGCCTTCGCGCTCATGGAGGGCGTGGGTAGCGCCGGCGACATCGACCGCATCATGAAGCTCGGCATGCGGCACCCCATGGGCCCGCTCGCGCTCGCCGATCTCATCGGCCTCGACGTGGTCCTCGACATCCTGCGGGTGCTGCAGGAGGGGTTCGGAGATCCCCGCTACCGCCCGTGCCCGCTGCTCGTGAAGCTGGTGGACGGCGGCCGGCTCGGGCGCAAGACGGGCCGCGGATTCCACGACTACCGCAGTTAAAGAGATTCTGGAGGTGCCTCGCGGCGGGGGTGGGACAGAATTTGGCTCAACTACGTCATAGCCTCTAGCGAACTCGAAGCCGCGCCGCCGGCCCCGGGGCAGGGGCGCCCATTCCCCACGAGGAGACTCCCGCCAGCCATGTCGCCAGCCGCCAAGAACTCGAGGAGCGCCGACCAGCGCTCCCGCGCCCTCGACATCGCCCTCGGGCAGATCGAAAAACAGCATGGCCGGGGGGCCATCATGCGCCTCGGTTCGTCCGCCATGGACGTGTCCGCGATCCCGACCGGCGTGATCTCGGTGGACGCCGCGCTCGGGGTGGGAGGCTTCCCCCGCGGCCGGGTGGTCGAGGTGTTCGGCCCGGAATCCTCCGGAAAGACGACCCTGGCGCTCACGGTGGTGGCCTCCGCCCAGGCGCTCGGCGGGGTCGCCGCCTTCGTGGACGCCGAGCACGCCCTCGACCCGGACTACTGCCGGGCGCTCGGGGTGAACACCGACGAGCTGCTCGTGTCCCAGCCCGACGACGGCGAGCAGGCGCTCGAGATCACCGAGACGCTGGTGCGGAGCGGGTCGGTGGACGTCGTGGTGGTGGACTCGGTGGCGGCGCTCGTGCCGCGCGCTGAACTCGACGGCGAGATGGGCGATGCGCAGGTCGGCCTGCAGGCGCGGCTCATGTCGAAGGCGCTCCGCAAGCTCACCGGGATCGTCTCGAAGTCGTCCACCTGCCTGGTGTTCATCAACCAGCTCCGGGAGAAGATCGGGATCATGTTCGGCAACCCGGAGACGACGACGGGCGGGCGCGCGCTCAAGTTCTATTCGTCGGTGCGGGTGGACATCCGGCGGATCGGCGCTCTCAAGGAAGGAGACACCGTGATCGGCAACCGGACCCGGATCAAGGTGGTCAAGAACAAGGTGGCCCCTCCCTTCCGGCAGGCCGAGTTCGACGTCCGCTACGGGGAGGGGATTTCCAGGGCCGGGGATCTCATCGATCTTGCGGTGCGCGAGCGGATCATCGAGAAGAGCGGAGCCTGGTATTCCTACCAGGGCGAGCAGATCGGACAGGGGCGCGAACGGACCCGCAAAACGCTCCTCGAGGATGAGCCGCTGATGGCCGAGGTGGAAGCCCGCGTCCGCAAGGCGCTCGGCCTGGGCGGCGAGGAAGACGGCGAGGAGGCGGAGCCGCAGCAAGCCTGAGCCTGTGCCAAACTACCGCGCCCGCGTGAGACGGCGGGCGCCCGTAGCCGGGGTAGCTCAGACGGTAGAGCAGAGGACTGAAAATCCTTGTGTCGGCGGTTCAATTCCGCCCCCCGGCACCCAGGCCGGAGTGGACCCTTGACGGGGCCACGAGCGGGATTGAGTTTCCAGCGTTATCCCAGATTGGGTTGAGGCCCCGTCAAGGGTCCACCCGACGCTGCGCGTCGGCAACCGCAACTCCCTCGCGCGCTGGCGCGCGCTTCGGCGAGTTCCGGTTGGCAGTAGTCGTTTTGTGAAAGGGGGGGTGCCCCCTTTCACACTTTCCCCCCGGTCAGGCCGGCGACGAACCTGCGGTTTGCCGCCATTTTTCTTTTTTCGGTGGCGCACCGGCTTGGAACGCCGGCCGGTTCTCGCGGTAGCGGCCTCCAGACCGGCACCGCG
>VXWI01000040.1 GCA_009835985.1 Acidobacteriota bacterium
GGATGTCCCGGGTGCTCATCCCCCGGGCATACATCGCGATGATCTTCTCGTCGAACCCCGGAAAACGGCGCTGATACTTGCCGATCAGCACCGGGTCGAAGCGGCCCTGGCGGTCCCGGGGAATGTCCAGCACGATCCGCTCGCTGCCAGTGTCGACCGTCTTGCGGGAGGTGCCGTTGCGGTGGTTGCCGGCGTGGCGTTCCCCCGGATCCGACAGATGGACCTCCATCTCCGCACCCAGCATCCGCTCGGCCAGGGCCTTCTTCAGCTCCGCGGCCAGCGACTCGAAGTCCAGCGCCCCACGGGCACCGCGCCGCGCGATCAGCTCATCCAGCAGCTCGCGTGGAATCCCATCGTTGTGTCTCTTTGCCATACCTCTCTCCTTTCGAGGGGTTCAGGGTATGGCTCAAACACACAAAAATCCTCACAGGCTCGCTAGGTCACCGCGACAAAGCGATAAGCGCTCTCGATAGCGCCATTCGATACGAACCGCATTCGCCCTACTGGTACAGCAACCGGGGCAACATCAAATTGGAGGCTGGAGACTGCGACGGAGCCATTACGGATCTTGAACGCGCATACGAGCTTTTCGGCCCTGACGATCAAGAGGCACAAAAAGAGCTAGCAAAAGCGCAAGGGAAGTGCGAGCCGTGACACCGGGGCGATCGCCCGCGCGGTGCCTGCTGTGTGATCAGCATTGCCTCACCACACGCGGCTGACAGCGCGCCTTCACCGACGGTCCGGCGTTCCGCAGGAAGTCCAGGCAGAAGCCGCCCCGTACACCCGCGAGCCACAACAAGATCGGCCGGGATGTCGAATACGCGGGCGCGGGTATCGGCTAGCCGCCACAGCTTCCTCAACAGTCGGAACCGCTTGGCGGCGCTGGGTGACATCCATGCGAAGCCAGGGTTAGCCTCTTTCCGATGAGGCTACTGCTGCTGGTTGTCCTAGTTGGGCAAGGGACCGTCGGCTGTGGAGATTCCGGAACCGTCCCGCCGGTTCCAGTCGTTTTGCCCACGGACCCCTCCGAAACCCCCGTCCCACCACCCGCAGCCCAGCCCGAGCCGGGCCCCGGGGTGGACATCTTTGATTTTCCTCTCCGATCCGTCGCCGTGTCGGGCAATTGGGCCGGAACCCGGATGGCCGTTGAAGAGTGGGAAGCCGAGAATGGCGCCAGCCGTTTGGTGCCGACGGAATACATCGAATGGCTCCAAGGGCTGAACGTGAACTGGCTTCTCCTGTCCGTGTCCCTCCACTATGAGGACAGCCTGGACAGCACGGTGTCCCGGGAGACCGGCCATGACCGCAGTGTTCCGACGTTCAAGGATGCTTCGCTCGAGCAACTGCTACGAGAGCTCCGGGAGCACGGCTTCAGTGTTTATCTGACGCTGGCTTTCGAGGCCCATCGGGCGGAAACGGCCGCCCGTCCGGTCCACCGCTGGCAACTCGGGGATCCAGCGCCGCCGGAAACGGGGGGCGTTCCACCGGACGACCCCACTCGAGGTCTGATCGCAGCAGAGAACTGGCCTTGGCGCCCGGACCATCCCGACCATCAGCGGTTCGTCAGGGAGTTCTGGCGGACCTACACCGAGCAGGCCGTCCATTTCGCCCAGATCGCCGAGGACGCAGACGTGCCGCTCTTTTCACTCGGCACGGAAACCGATCGGCTGTTCCGGTCCCGGGCCTCGGACGGCTACATGCACAACGATTACGGCGATGAGCTGCGGGAGATGGTCGCTCAAGTCCGGGAGGTCTATTCCGGCCGGCTCACCTACGACATGCACCGGGACACGCTGACCGCCTCGGACTTCTTCGGCCCAGGCTCGGGGGCCGGCCACCTGTGGGAAGACCTGGATCTGGACCTCGTCGGCGTGAGCGCGTGGTTCCGGTTACGGGAGAGCGCGCCTGAGACGCCGCCGACCGCACACGAACTCCAGGCTACGTTCGAGGACTTTTTTCGCACCCATCTCGTGCCGCTGGCCGGGCGTAACCCGGGCCGAGCCATCGTCTTCACGGAGTTCGGCGCGATGGATCTGGTGGAGGCGGTACTGGACACCGGGGACAGTTCCCGGGAAGGGGAGACGAAAGTCGTGGCGGACGTGAACCGAAATGGGCTTGATGACGGCGAGGAGACCCAAGCCAACATCTACCAGGCTTTCTTCGATGCTTCGGAGCGCTTTCCCGGCCTCGTCAACGGCGCATTCCTATGGAACAACTGGATCCACACGAAGGAAACTTGGGCCAGGCATTGGGCTCGCGAGCGGCACTACGGGATCCGCGGGAAGCCGGCGGAGGCGGTGGTGCGGGGCGCTTACGGCCGACTCGCCGGTAGGTGACTGCTGATGCGGTCTCCCTGCGCGTTCGCCGCCCTGCTGCTCGCCGCTGGCTGCGGAACGGGTGTGGACGATACACCCGGGGCGGCGCTGACTACGCCAGCCCCAACCCCGCAGCCGACACCACCACCAGACCCCTCCCCGGAGCCCGGGCCGGGTGTGGACATCTTCGAGTTCCCAATGCGCGCAATCTCCATTTCGGGCTACTGGGGAACGAACCGGGATGTTGTCCAGCCCTGGGAGGACGAGGGCGGCGCCGGCCCGCTCATTCCCGAGGAATACGTTTCCTGGCTCCGCGCGATGCACGCCAATTGGATCCTGATCTCCGTGGGGCTCCACTACGACGACAGCATGGACAGCACGGTGTCCCGCGAGCCCGACCGGAACCGCAACGTCCCGACATGGCGGGACGACTCCCTGCGGCAGGTCATCCGGGAGTTCCGGGAAGACGGGTTCGACGTCTACGTGACCTTGGCGTTTGAGGCGCACGAGGCGGAGTCGTCGGTCCGGCCCGTCCAACGCTGGCAACTCGGCGACCCCGCGCCCCCGCATACCGGCGGCGCTCCAGACGATGTCACCCGGGGACAAATCGCGCCCGAAAACTGGCCGTGGCGCCCGGACCACCCGGACCACCAAAGATTCACCGCCGAGTTCTGGGCTACGTACACCGAGCAGGCCGTCCACTTCGCCGGTATTGCCGAGGATGAGGGTGTGGCGCTCTATTCCTTGGGGACAGAGACGGACGCGCTGTTCCGGTCGCGCCCCGACCCGCACGACCCGGCACGGCCCGACTCCGGCTATATGCACAACGACTATGGCGATGAGCTGCGGGAGATGGTGAACCGGGTTCGAGCCGTGTATTCCGGCCGGCTGACCTACGACATGCACGCCAACGTGCTCATCCATGCGGACCACCACGGCATCGGGTCGGGCGCCGGACATCTGTGGGAGGACCTCGACCTGGACATTGTGGGCATCAGCGGATGGTTCCCGCTTACCGCAGCCCCTCCGACCACGGTGCTCGCCGTCCAGGAACTACAGGCGAGCTATGAGTCCATCTTCCGGGATCTACTGGTTCCCCTCGCTGGCCGGAATCCCGGCCGGGCGGTGGTGTTCACCGAGTACGGGTCGATGGATGTCGTGGAGGCCCCGGCGGACCCTTCGTCCGGAGCGCGCCACGAGGAAACGAAGATCCTGGTGGACGCCAACCGCAATGGCCTGGACGATGGGGAAGAGACCCAGGCAAACATCTTCCAAGCGTTCTTCAATGCGTCGGACCGCTATCCCGGCATCGTGAACGGCGCCTTCTTCTGGGACAACTGGATGGCGACGGAGGCGATGTGGGCGGAGACGTGGCTGGACAGACGGAGCTTTGCGATCCGCGGGAAGCTCGCCGAGGCCGCGGTGAGGGATGCCTACGGCCGCCTGGTCCCCGTGCGCAGGTAGCACCCGGGCCGAGGGTGGCCCAGACGGGTTGTCCTCCCGTAGTCCTGCGCTGTTGCATCACCGCCGAGACGCCGCATATCCGCCCCGTCCCTCGCCTCCCGTTTCAGCCGCTCGCTCAGGCCTGAATGCGCGGGCTACGCCTTGAGGTCGGCCCTATCCCTCGACGTACGCCCCCCATGCGTCCATAACCGGTCTCCGCTCATCGAAGAGGTCGGTCCGCCGATAGGCGCCTTCTACACCCTGGACAACATGGGCCAGTGCCGCCTCCGCCAGAATCGGCGCGTTCCCCTGCTCCGCGCTCCAGTCGCTGAACGTCGAGCGGAACCCGTGAACCGTCGCCCGCTCGCCCATGCCCGCCGCCCACAGCGCGTTCGTCAGCGCCATGTCCTTCAACTCCCGTGCCCCCGAACGGCCGGGGAACACCAACTCGCACCCCTTCCGGCTCCGCAACCGGCGGGCAAGCTCCAGGACCGCGACCGCGTGCGGGCTCAGCGGAACGCGATGCTCCTTCCCGGCCTTCATCCGCTCGCCGGGAAGCGTCCAGGTGCGGGTTTCCATGTCGATCTCCGACCAGCGCGCACCACGCGCCTCGCCACTACGGGCCGCCGTCAGGATCAGGAACCGAAGGCAAAGGCGGACCGCCGCCCCCGACCGCGACCCCTCGACCGTCGCCAGCAGCTCCCGCACCTCGGCGTGTGGGAGGGCGCGATGGCTTTTCGCCCGGCGCCGCCGTTTCGGGAGCGCTCCTTCGATCGCCTCGCCCGCCACGTTCCGCTCCACGAACTCCCGCGCCTGCGCCCAGCCCAGCACGGTGCGGATCTGCTGGCGCACCCGGCTGGCGGTGGTCGGCTTGCGGTTCCACAGGTCGTCCTCTAAGAGCACCCGGAGCACGTCATCCCCGCGGATCGCATCCACCCGCATCGCTCCGAGCGCGGGAAAGACGTAGCGCTCGAGCGTCCGTTCCCAGGCCCGCGCGTACCCGTCGCCCCGCCAGTTCGCCCTCCGCTCCGCCAGCGTCCGCTCCGCCGCCTGCCGCAAGGTTGGGACGGCCCCGCGGCGGCGTTCGGCGATGGGGTCCTTGCCTTCCCACAGGGCGCGGCGGTTCTGGAGGGCAACCATGCGGGCCTCGGCCAGCGGGACCAGGTCGAAGGGTCCGATGGTGATGTCGCGGCGCACCCCGTTGACGGTGAGCCGCTGGACCCACACTTTGGTGGCCCGGACCCGCAGGTAGAGGCCGCCGCCAGCGCCATAGCGCCCGGGTTCCTTAAGGGCCTTGGCCCTCGCTGCGGTCATGTTCGCCATACGTGCCGCCTCTGGGATGATAAGGCCCTCTTTCTGGCCCACGGGAACGGCGGGAAGTATAGCGCTTCGGAGAGAACGGGGCGGGCGACAAGCGATCCGGGTTTGGGTCAGAAGTCATTGATATTCTCGATTTATGGGCTCATATCCGACTCCTTGGGAACATACAGGATCACACTACTGGGGCTGAAAGGGGGTTACCCCCGTTCACAAGAGACAACGACAAATCGGAACTCGCCGAAGTGCGCGCCAGTGCACGAGGGAGTTGCGATTTGCGGCGCGAAGCGCCGGGCGGTTTCCGGGCGGGGCCCCAGCTCAATCGAGAGTCGAGCCGTGGACCTTATTTCGCGCCTGGCCCCGTCCGGGAACCGCTTGACGGACTCCCGGCGTTGTCCGTCAGGTCGTCCAGTTCGAACGCCGCCGCGTAGGGGACGCCGGCCCCGGCCAGCAGCGGGCCGGCCCCCATCCCGCGGTCCACGAGCGCTATCGCTCCCACGACCTCGAATCCGGCCTCGCGGGCGGCCTCCACCGCCGCCAGGGTGGATTTCCCGGTGGTGGCGGTGTCCTCGAGGATGACCGCCGCACCGTGCGGACGCTCCACCCCCTCGATCCGCCGGCCGCGGCCGTGGTCCTTCGCCTCCTTGCGCACGAAGAACCCGGCCAGTCGCCGGCCGGCGGCGTCCGCTTCCATGACCACCGCCGTGGTCAGGGGGATTGCTCCGGCCGCCATCCCTCCCACCGCGGACGCCCGAAAGCCCGAGCGGTCCATGGTGTCGAGCAGGACCCGGCCGACCAGCGCCGCCGCGTCGGAACGCAGGACGGTGAGCCTGGCGTCCACGTACACGCTGGAGGTCCCGCCGTGCGCCAGCTGGAACTCGCCGAACCGGACGGACTCCCGGCGGAGAATGGCGAGCAGGGCAGTACGCGAGTCGCCGCTCACCGGGAGGCAGCGTCTTCCGTGGTCGGCTCGATGGCGGCGATGATCCAGCGCGCCGGCACCTCGGCGCCCTGCTGGTTCTGGAGGTCGTAGCGGATGAGGGCGAAGCGGTATTCGCGCGCCGCGCCGTCCTCCACGGTTCGCACCAGCAGCTCCTGCTCCGAGATGTTCCCCGCGAGGTAGTCCACCGGCGCCTCCCGAAGCAGACTCCGCTGGGCGCGCCGGCGTTCCTCCTCAAGCGCCATCTGCACCTCGCTCAACGAGGTCACCAGCTGGCGCCGTTCGGCCGCGTGGGCATCCCACTCGGCGGCGAGTTCCCCCAGGCGTCCCCCGATGGCGACGTCCGGGTTTGTGTCCCGGCGGTCCAGGATCCGCGCGAGGGCTTCCTGGTTCCCCTGACGGAAGTCGTAGAAGATCTTGAACTGCTCGTCCCGGGCGCGCTCCGCGTCCGTCTCCTCCTGGCGCAGCTCCGGCACCCGGTACGGGCCCTCGGTCACCATCCCGCTCTCGAGGATCTCCCACGATTCGACCGGTCCCCCGGGGAAGCCGGCCATCGAGAGCCCGGCGGCGCTCACCCGGTCCTCCGCCGCGAGGGCGCGAAAGAACTGCGACAGGAGCACCTCTTCGGGCGGGGAGGAACAGCCGGCCGCGAACGCCGCCACCGCAATCCCGCACAGGGCGGCACGGAAGCCGGGGCGGATGGCGCGGGCGGGCGCCTTCATCGCTCTTGCGCCTCCGGCGGTTCCTCGGCTCCAGCCGCTGACGGGCCATCCGACGATACCGCTTCCTCGTCGCGCGCGTCGTCCGCATCTTCCTCGGGTGGCGCCGGCGGGATGCGCGTGATCGCGACGACTTCGTCGCCCTCCCCGACGCGGATCGCCCGGACGCCCTTGGTGATGCGCTTGAGGTCGCGGAAATCCTCGACGGGGATTCGGACGGCTTTTCCGGCCGCTGTGATCGCGATCACCTCTTCGCTGCTGCGAACGGCGACAGTCGCCACCGTATGCCCGTTTCGTTCGGAGGCCTTGATGTTCAGGACTCCGAGACCGCTGCGGCCCTTTAGCGGATAGTGGTCAAGTGAACTCATCTTCCCGTAGCCGTGCTCGGTCACGGTGAGAAGCGAGGTGCCACCGTCCGGCTCGTCCTCGACAGTAACGAGGCTGACCACCTCGTCGTCGCCCCGAAGCCGGATACCTCTTACCCCAGCCGTGTCCCGACCCATGGACCGGACGTCGCTCTCCCGGAAGCGAATCGCTTTCCCATTCCTCGTCGTGAGGACGACATGACTCTGCCCGCTAGTCAGCGTCGCCGCCAGCAGAGCGTCCCCCTCGGGGATCCGGACGGCTCGCAACCCGACGGCCCGGACGTTCCGGTACTGGGACAGCGCCGTTCGCTTGACCTGACCGCGACGGCTCGCGGTGAACAGATGGAGGGATTCGGAGGCTTCGTCGTCTTCCGGAAGCGGCACGATGGCGACGACCTGCCGCTCCTTCGGAAGGCTCAGGAGGTTGACGATGGCGCGGCCCCTGCCCGCCTTGCCCGCCTCGGGGATCTCGTAACCCTTGAGCCGGTACGCGATCCCCTCGTCCGTGAGGAACAGGAACCGGCTGTGGGTGTTCCCGATCAACACGTCGTGGATCGCGTCGCCGGAGCGGATCCCGGCGCCGGAGTGCCCGGTGCCGCCCCGGGACTGGGCCCGGTAGTCGCTGAGGGGGGTCCGCTTGATGTAGCCGGCCTGGGTCACCGAGATCACGATGTCCTCGACCGGAATCAGTTCCTCGATGGACAGGTCGCCCGCGTCCTCGACGATCTCGGTTCGCCGCTCGTTGCCGTGCTTCCGGGCGGCGGCCTGCGCCTCGTCGCGAATGATCCCGTCCACCCGCTCGGGGCTCTGCAGGAGATCCCGGAGGTCGTGGATCTTCTCGCCGAGCTCGGCCATCTCGGCCTCGATGCGCTCGCGCTCCATCTGGGTCAGGCGCTGGAGCCGCAGATCCAGGATCGCCTGCGCCTGCGCCTCCGAAAGGCCTTCGCGATCCGGCTCCGCCCGGCCGTTCCCGGCGCGGGCGAGGAGTTCGCGGTCGGTGCCGAAACGCCGGGGCTGGAGTTCGCGCATCAGGCGCGCCCGGGCGCTCGCCGGGTCCTTCGAACGCCGGATCCACTCGATGACTTCATCGAGGCGGTCCACCGCGGCGGCGAGCCCCTCGAGGATGTGCATGCGCTGCTCCGCCCGGTCGAGTTCGAAGCGGGTGCGCCGGCGAACCACCTGCCGCCGGAACTGGAGGAACTCGCGCAGCATTCCGAGCAGGGAGAACAGGCGCGGCCGGCTCTGCGAGATCGCGAGGAGGTTCATCCCGAACGAGGACTGCATCGCCGTGTGCCGGTACAGGTTGTTCAGCACGACCTGGGGCTCCTCGCCGCGCTTCAACTCGATCACGATCCGCATACCCCGCCGGTCCGACTCGTCGCGGAGGTCCGAGATCCCGGTCAGGCGCTTGTCCTTGACCAACTCGGCGATCTTCTCGATGAGGCGGGCCTTGTTGACCTGGTAGGGGATCTCGGTGACGACGATGCGGTCTCTTCCGTCGCGCGCGGTCTCGAAGTCGGCGACCGCCCGCACCTGGATGATCCCGCGGCCCTCGTAGTAGGCGCCCACGATGCCGCGCCGTCCGTGGATCCGGCCGCCGGTCGGGAAGTCGGGTCCGGGTACCAGCTCCAGGAGCTCGGCGTTCAGGTGTTCGTCGGTGGCGTCGGGGTGCTCGATCAGGTGGACGAGCGCCGCGGTCACCTCGCGGAGGTTGTGCGGCGGGATCTTGGTCGCCATCCCCACCGCGATCCCGTCCGAACCGTTCACCAGCAGGCCGGGGACGACGGTGGGAAGGACCTCCGGTTCGACGGTCTTGCCGTCGAAGTTGGGCTCGAAATTGACCGTGGCGCGGTCGATGTCCTCCATCATGGCGACGGCGAACTGCGTGAGCCGCGCCTCGGTGTACCGGTAGGCGGCCGGGGGGTCCCCGTCCACCGAGCCGAAGTTGCCCTTCCCGTCGATCAGCGGGTGGCGCTGGTTGAACTCCTGGGCCAGCCGGACCAGCGTGTCGTAGACCGAAGCGTCCCCGTGCGGGTGGTACTTCTTGAGGACCTCCCCGACGATTCCCGCGCACTTCGAATACGAGCGGGAAGGCAGCAGGCCCTCGCGGAACATGGCGTACACCACCCGGCGCTGGACCGGCTTCAGTCCGTCCCGGACATCGGGCAGCGCGCGGCCGATGATCACCGACATGGCGTAGTCCATGTAGGACTGCGTCATTTCGGTCTCGATGTGCTCGACGCGCGAGTAGCGCGCCCGGCTCATCGAACCGCCGTTTCCGTTGGCGTTGCCCGCGGCCTCCGGATCCGTGAAGGAAGCGTCAGACATCCAGGTTGGAAACGTTCAGGGCGTTCTTTTCGATGAACGCGCGACGGGGCTCCACCTGGTCCCCCATCAGGGTGCTGAACAACTCCGCCGCGTCCAGGTCATCCTCGACCTGCACCCGCTTCAGGCTGCGGACATCGGGGTCCATCGTGGTCTCCCACAGTTCGTCGGCGTCCATCTCGCCGAGTCCCTTGTAGCGCTGGATCTTGAGGTGACGGCGGGCGCTGCCGAGCAGGTGATCCAGCAGGGCGCCGGCGGAATCGAGTTCGCACTCGAGGTTGGAGGCGGGCGTATTGCTCCGGCCACCCGTGCCGGGGCCGCCGCCGTTCGCGAACACGCGAATCGGGCGCGTGTCGAACTGGCGGATCTGCTCGTAGAGCGCGACCAGCCGGTGGTACTCCCCGCGCTCGAAGAAAGGGCTGCCGAAGCGGCGAGTGAAGGCCTGGCCGTCCCCGGACTGGACCGGTTCGATCGCGAAGCGCCGTGGTGAGCCGGGTTCGGCCACCACCCGCGCCGGCGAACCGGCTTCGGTCAGCCGTTGCGCGAGCTCGTCCATTTCGCGGCGGGAAGCCGTGATTTCGCTCCCGCTGCGGCTGCGGAGCAGCCACAGCGCCAGGTTCCGCGGATAGCCGCGGCGTTCCGAAGCGTCCAGGCGCTCCCGGACCTGGCTCAGGCGCCGAACGCTCGCGAGCAGTTCGTCGCCCGAAACGTCCGCCTCTCCGGTGGACACGGTTCGCCCGGATACCGACCGTTCCAGCAGGTAGGCGTTGAGCCCCCGGTCATCGAGGAAGTACTGGTCCTGCCGGCGTTCCGACTTCGGATGCTCCACCCGGTAGAGCGGGGGTTCGGCGATGTAGAGATACCCGTCGTCCACAAGGCCCTTCATCCGCCGGTAGAAGAAGGTGAGCAGCAGCGTTCGGATGTGGGAACCGTCCACGTCCGCGTCGGTCATGATGATGACCCGGTGATATCGGAGCGCGGTCAGGTCGAGTTCCGTGTCGATCCCGGCGCCCAGTGCGGAGATCAGCGCCTTGATCTCCTCGTTTTCCAGCATCCGGTTCGCCTTGGTCTTCTCGACGTTCAGGATCTTGCCGCGCAGCGGCAGGATCGCCTGGAACTTGCGGTCGCGGCCCTGCTTCGCGGACCCGCCGGCCGACTCGCCCTCCACGATGAAGAGCTCGCTCTCCCGGGGATCGCGCTCCTGGCAGTCCGCGAGTTTTCCGGGGAGCGAGGTGGATGCGAGCGCGCTCTTGCGCCGCGCCATGTCGCGCGCCTTCCGGGCGGCTTCCCGGGCCTGGAACGAGTCGACCACCTTGGAGACGATGGTTCGGGCTTCGCCCGGGTTTTCCTCGAAGAAGCGCACCAGTTCCTCGTAGACGAGCGAATCCACGAAACCCTGAACGCTGCTGTTGCCGAGCTTCGTCTTGGTCTGGCCCTCGAACTGGGGCTCGGGAACCCGGACGCTGATGACCGCGGCCAGGCCGACCCGGGCATCCTCGCCCTGGATGCGGGCCTTGAGTTCCTTCCCGAGGCGCGAAGACTGCGCGTAGGCGTTGATGGCCCGGGTGAGCGCCGCGCGCATCCCGCTGAGGTGCGTGCCTCCCTCCGGCGTGCTCACGTTGTTCACGAAGGAATGGAGCGCCTCCCGGTAGCTGCCGTTCCACTGAAGCGCCACCTCGCACGAGTGCGCGCCGGAGGAAGAGCCGCCGTTCGCCACCTCCGGGGACTCCACCTGGAAGCTGATGACCGAGGGATGGATCGGATTCTCGTTGTGGTTCAGGTGCGCCACGAACTCGGAGATTCCGCCCTCATAGTGAAAGCGGGCGCTCTGGCCGTCGCGCTCGTCCACCAGCTCGATCTCGACCCCCCGCACGAGAAACGCCAGTTCCCGGACCCGGTGCGCGATCTGGTGGAAATCGAACTCGGTGGTCTCTTCGAAGATGGTTGGATCGGGAAGGAAGTGAACCAGGGTTCCGGTGTCTTCGGCAGCCGTCTCGCCGATCGTCTCGAGCGGGCCGGTTCGTTCGCCGCGGCGGTAGGACTGCTGGTGGATCACCCCGTTTCGCCGGACCTCAACGCGGAGCCAGGTGGCAAGCGCGTTCACGACCGAAACGCCGACCCCATGGAGACCGGCGGAGTACTTGTAGGTGTCGGCGTCGAACTTGCCGCCCGCGTGCAGCCGGGTCATCACCACCTCGACCGCCGGGAGCCCGGTGCTGGGCTCGGGATCCACCGGAATGCCGCGGCCGTCGTCGCGCACCGACAGGCTGCCGTCCTGGTGGATGGTCACCTGGATGCGGCCGCAGTGACCCGCCATCGCTTCGTCGATGCTGTTGTCCATCACCTCCCGGAAGAGGTGGTGCAACCCGGACTCTCCCGTGGAGCCGATGTACATCGCGGGCCGGACCCGGACGGCCTCGAGGCCCTCGAGGATCTTGATGTCACCGCCCGAGTACGCGTTCGGCGGCGTGAGTACGGTGCTGTCCATACTCAGCGGACCGTGGGTGGTCGCGGGCCGATCAAACGAGCGGCATCCCGACGCAGAAGTGTTCGATGCTGTCGTCCTCGTCGACCGGACGCAGGATGAACGCGGTGTCCGGAGTGTTGAACTCCAGCGCCACCGCCTCACAGTCGAAGCTCTTCGCGAAATCACGCAGATGCACGAGGTTCAGATGAAGGGTCAGCGGCGTGCCCGACGCCTCCAGGACCTCGACCTCCGAGATCGCCTCGCCCCGCACCGACGTGACGTCGATCCGAATGGACTCCTCGCCGATATCGAGCTTGGCCCGGTTGAAATCCCCGGTCGAGAACGGGAGCGCGGCCTGCACCGCGCCCAGCAGCCCTTCCCGGCTGGTGCGAATCCGGATCGGACAGTCGCGCGGGATCACGTGCTCGTACTCGGGCAACCGGTCGGCGAGCTTGGCGCACACCAGCAGCCGGTGTCCGAACTCGAGGAAGAGGTGGTTCTCCCCTTCGAAGAAGCGCATCCCGGAGTCACCGCTCCGCGCCAGCAGGGTCAGCTCGGAGATCGCCTTCATTCCGAGTCCGAACGCCTGCTTCCCGTCAGCGGCCCCATCTCCGTCTCCCAGCGAAGCGCTGGAATAGGCGAGGCGCGAGTGATCGGACGAAACGATCCGCACGCTGCCGCCTTCGACTTCAATCTGTGCGCCGGCCGTCGCGACCGAAGCGTCCACCGCGGCCGGAAAGGCGTACGAGCCCGAGCGCAGCAGGGTTGCGAACATCTCGGACGGCACCGTGCAGAGGGGATCCGCAGGGGGGTCCGAGAGCGTTGGGGGATCTCCGACCCGGCCGGGGATGCGGGTGTCGTTGCCTCCACAACGGACCTGGATCCAGTTCTGGTCGGTTTCGTGGAACGAGACCTTCTCCGCGCGGCCTTCCTTGAGCCAGCGCGCCAGCAGGCTCACCGGAACGCTGAGCAGTCCCTCGCCCTGGGTCTCCGCAGCGATACTGGACCGCAGACCGATCTCGCCGCCCGACGCCGTCAGTTCGCATCCGTTCTCCGATGGCCGGAAGGTGACGTTCGAGAACATGGAGAGGGGGTCGGACGGACGGTTCTCGACCACGCCGGCGAACAGGTTCAGTTCTGCCAGAAGGGCTTCTCGGTCAGTAGTGAAGTCCATGGAACGCTCTTTTCTGAATCAGCAATTGGCGGCGCGGAAATACGGGAGATTCCCGCGGATATGGGCGGGATCAAAGACGCCTCGATTCGAAATCGTGAGAGACGCGAGGATCGAACGGATCAATAGAAACAGAGGAGCCGTCGGGGAAGAATTATAGTCATAAATTTGCTGTGTGGAAAGTGTGGAAAAATCGTATAAGTCATTGAAAATAGGACGATTGAACGGTTTACCCAATGTTGGCGAAGTGCCGGGTGGATGGTGGCGTCGTGGGGAAAACCGCCGAAGCGCTGGATGGCCGGTGTCGGCGGGGTGGGTTTTCCACAGGAATCCACACGTTTTCCACAGGTTTTGCCCACCTTTTCCACATTTCCGGAGCTCACCGAAGTCCGCGCGGTCCGGAATTCGCCGGGGCCTGGAACAGCCGGCCGGTTCTCGTCGCGGCGACCCCACAGGGAGCGCGGAGGAAATGCCGTTCGCTTCGGCCGATCAGGAAAGCTGGTCGAGGAGCCGCTCGATGAGCTTGTTGAGTCCGAGATCGCGCTTCCGCGCGGCGGCGATGCGACGGACGCCGTAGGTGACCGTCGAGTGGTCGCGTCGGAACTCCTTCCCGATCTCCACCAGGGTGCGGCCGGTTGTCTTGCGGCAGAGGTACATCGCCACGTGGCGGGCGAGGACGAGCACGTTGGACCGTTGCTTGCCCACGAGTCGCAGCGGCGCGAAGCCGAACGCCTTCGCCACCGCGACCTGCACCTCCTGGATGGAGGGTGAACGGCTTCGCCGGGAGGCACGGTCCGAGAGGACCCGGTCGAGGAGCGTTGGAGAGATCCGGACCCGGTCGGCGTTCGATTCGGCGACGAGCTTGTTGAGCGTGCCTTCGAGTCTCCGGACGTTGTTCTGGTGGCGGGACGCAATGGTCTCGGCGACTCCATCCGGTAGTTCCAAACCCAGCGTAGCGGCCTTCTTTCGGACGATGGCCGTCCGTATCTTCCAGTCGGGACTCCCGATGTCGGTCGCCAGGCCGCTTTCGAGGCGGCTCTTGATCTGGCCGTCCAGATTCGGGATGTCCCGGGGGTCGCGGTCAGACGTCAGGACGATTGGCCGGCCCCGGTCCGAAAGCGCGGTGAGGGCGTGGAAGAACTCCTCCGCAACCCGGCCGAAGCGATCGAGACCGGCGATGAACTGGATGTTGTCCACGAGCAACATGTCAAGCCGGGCGCACTCAGTGCGAAAACCATAGAGATCGTTCGACCGGACGGCGCTGATCACGTGGCTGCTGAAGGTGTCTCCCCTGGTCAGGAGGATCGTTTGTCCCGGGTTCTGTTCGACAAACCGCCGGGCGATCGCCTGCAGGAGGTGGGTCTTGCCGAGCCCTGCCTCTCCGTAAATCAGGAGGGGGTTGTAGGGGGAGTTATGGACTCCCGGATTGCTCACGTCCAGGGCTGCCGAGTGGGCGAACCGGTTGCTCGCGCCGACGACGAACGAATCGAAGGAGAAGGAAGCGGAAACGGAGTCGCTCCGCAGGATCGGTCGAGCTGACTCGCTGCTCCCTGCCCCAGGGGCGCCGGTCGGGACATCGTCCTCCGCGGCCAGGCCGCCCACAATCCCCGGCGTGGCGTGGGCGCCTTCGGCGGGGAAGGCGGTGCGCCCGCGCGCGGCGGCCGGGCTCGCCGCGACTGAACAGCGAATCGAGGCCACGGGGCTGCCCGCGGCCGCGAATGCGCTCAGGATCCGGTCCCGGTATTCGCCCTCGAGATGATTCGCGAACATGGCGTTGGGAACGCGGATTACGACGACATCGTTTTCGGTCCCCACGAACCGGGCCGGAGCGAACCAGGTCTCGAACTCATGGGGAGAGAGGCTCGTCCTGATGGCGGACAGCACCTCCCTCCACGGATCCTCGGCGTTTTCGGGTGCTTCGATGGCTGTCGTCAGGCGCGAAAGTCGGTGCAAGGAAAGATCGGAAGATTGGAGCTGGAGGCGCAGCAATAGCTGGGACGAAAAACGGAAAAGAACCGCCCGCCCGGCTCGCGGCGGCGCGGTTCTCGACGACCGGGGCGGAATGTAGCAACGCCCTTTCCGGACGCGTCAACCCGGTCGTGACAATCCCAAGAATTCCCCGCGAAAAAGCAACGCGGAGCGGATCGGCGCGCGGTCGTTTGGGCCGGTTTTGGCCCGCGGGGCATCCCGTACCGGCACGTTGGACGCGCGACATTTCCCACGCGCCGGAACCGCCAAGGGACGCGTACAGCGCCATGGAGGACACGCGGCTGTCCACGGCGAAACCGAAACTGACTTTACGTGAAACGTGTCTTGGCGGTATACTGTCGCGCTCGGTGGGGCGGGGCGGCGGCAGCGGCCTCGACCATCGGGTTTTTGTTTAGATTCAACGACTTGGAGAGGAAAATCCCGTGAAACGGACGTTTCAGCCCAATAGGCGGCGGAGGAAGCGGAAGCACGGTTTCCGGGCACGGATGAGCACTCCCGGCGGCCGCGCGGTCATCGCCCGCCGGCGTCGCCGGGGCCGTCGAAGGCTGTCGGCCTGAGCGGCCGGCCGGTCGTTCGGTGCGCGCTGACGGGGTGTCCGGTCCGGCGCCGCCGACGGACGGCTGCCGAGGAGGTCATCATGCGTGAGGACCAGGCGAAGCGCCGTCGCCCGGAAGGCACGAACGCTCGCCAGGATGAGTCGCTTTCCAGAGACCAGCGGATTGCGCGGTCCGCCGAGTTCCGGGCAGTGATGTCCGCGGGGTCACGCGGCGTTTCGCCCTGCCTCGTGGCAGTCCGGCGGACCGGAATCACCGGCAGTGCGCCTTCGCGCCTCGGTGTGGTGGCCAGCCGCAAGATCGGGGGAGCCGTGCGGCGGTCCCGGGCGAAGCGTCTCCTGCGCGAGGTGTACCGGCGGGGTGAACGCCCCGCCGGAGATCTCATCCTGATCGCCCGCCATGGAATCGGGGAGGCCTCCTGGCCGGACCTCGAGCGCGCCTACCGGAGCGCCGTCCGGATGGCCACGGGAAGAGGACGCCCGCGGCGCCGGAGTGGACGACAGGCCTGAAATGGCAGCCGTCACCCGCGCGACCGCCGCGCTCGCCGAGCCGAACCCGGGACTCCTGAGCCGGGCTCTCGCCGGGTCCTTCCTGGGCCTCATCTGGTTGTATCGAGCGGCGGTCAGCCCCCTGTTCGCGGGGGTCTGCCGGTTCCAGCCGTCGTGTTCGCGCTATGCCGAGGAAGCCATCCGACTCCACGGCCCCGGGCGCGGGGTGGTGCTCGCCGCCCGCCGCCTGCTGCGCTGTCATCCGTTCGGCGGATCCGGGTACGACGCCGTGCCGGTGCCGCGCGCGCGGAGCGCCGGTGCCGGCGCTGACCTCACCGCTTCTACGGGCCGCTGATCATGGAACGCCGCGTCCTTCTCGCGTTCCTGCTGTCGTTCTTCGTCTTTCTCCTCTTCGTCCGCTTCTTCGGGCCCGAGAGCGCGCCACCGGCTCCCCCTGCCGAGGAAGCGCCAGCCGCGGCAGACGCGCCATCACCTCCGGCGGCGGATCCTCCGGTCCCGGCGCCCGAAACCGCGGCGGCGGCCGTCCCGACACAGACAAGGGAGGCGGAGCGCGAGCAGACGATCACGGTGGAAACGAGCCGCTATTTGGCCGAATTTTCGAACCGTGGAGGCCGGCTGCTTCGGCTTCGGCTCCTCGAGCACACGGATTCCCTGGGCGCTCCGCTCGAGGCGCTGCCCCAGGGCGACGATCTCGTCGACTCGGTCCGCCCGCTCGACGTGGTGCTCCCCGGCGACCCCGCGCCGGGCCGACTCACGACCGCGCTGCACGAGGTTGCCGTGGATGGGCAAATCCGCACCGGCCCGGTCCGCCTGGAGTTGCGCGACGGAGAGACCCGCGAGATCGAGTTCCGCTGGGCGTCGGCGGACGGACTCGAGGTCTCGAAGGCCGTGCGGCTTCAGGGCGGCGACTATCGGATGGGGGTGTCCGTGTCGGCCATCCGGGGAGGGGCGGAGCAACTGAAGGAGGTTCTGTTCGGTCCCGGGATCGAGAACGAGAGTTCCGTCGGGAGATACCAGGGCGCCGAGCAGGGCGTCATCGAGTCCGGGAGCGAGAGCCGGCTCTTCTCCTTCGCCGAAGCCGCCGGCGGAGAGGCGGCGAGCCTGTCGGCCCAGGCGGTCGGCGTGGCGTCGCACTACTTCGCGGGACTGCTGGTGGCCGAACCCGGCCAGCGCTACGAGGCGCGGCTGGAAGCGCTCACGATTCCGTGGGAGAGCTTCGAACTCGTCCCCGAGGACGCGAGCGGCTCCCGGGATCTTCTGGTCGGGCACCTGAGATCGGCGGGGACAAGCGAGTTCACGCTGTTCACCGGCCCGAAGCAGGTGGAGCTGCTCACCGAACTCGGAGTGGACATCGTGGAGTTCGGCGCCTGGCTGCGGTTCCTGGTGGTCCCGATTCGGCAGGGCCTGCTGTGGGCCTACGACGTGATGGGGAACTACGGATGGGCGATCGTGCTGGTGACCATCCTGATCAGCCTCCTGCTCGCGCCGCTCAAGCACTACAGCTACGTCTCCATCCGGCGGATGCAGAAGATCAGCCCGCAGGTGAAGCGGATTCAGGAGAAGTACAAGGCGCTGAAACCGACGGACCCGAAACGCAGCGAGATGAACCAGGAGATGGTGGCCCTGTACCGGGAGCACAACGTCTCACCCATCGGCGGCTGTCTGCCCATGCTGCTGATGATTCCCTTCTTCTTCGCCTTCTACCGGTTGCTCGTGGTGTCCGTCGAGCTGCGGCACGCCCCGTTCGTGTTCTGGGTTCAGGACCTGTCCCGGGAGGATCCCTACTTCATCCTGCCGCTGCTGATGGGGGCGAGCCAGCTCATCATGCAGAAGATGACCGCGACCCAGGTAGAGGGCATCCAGGCCAAGATCATGATGTTCATGCCCGTGGTCTTCGTCCTGATCATGGCCTGGGCGCCGTCCGGCCTGGTGCTGTACTGGTTCGCGAACAACCTGATTTCCATGGGGCAGCAGGCGGTGACCAGCCGGATCATGGACCGCCGGGAGGCGGACGCCAGCGTCGTCGAGCTGGCGGGCAAGGGCAAGCGGAACAAGGGCGGCTCGAGACGAAAACTGACGGCCGGGAAGTGAGCGCCCCTGCGGGGGCCGAGTCGGCTGATCCGCTGACCGAGGCGCTGTCCGGCGTCGAGCCGCCGATCCCGGGCGAGGCGCGCGAGCAACTGTCGCGCCTCTTCGAAATGCTGTGCGCCTGGAAGGGAGCCGGCATCGTGGGTTTCCGGTCCGCCGAGGACCTCGCGCGGCACTACTTCCGGGAGGCGCTCCTCCTGGGCCGCCTGTTGCCGGCGCGCGGTCCGTTCCTGGACATCGGGAGCGGCGGTGGAACCCCGGCGCTGCCGCTCGCGATCGCGGTTGGGGGGCGCTGGCTCCTGCTGGAGCCCCGGCAGGTCTCGGCGGCCTTTCTGGAGATGGCCGCCGACAGCCTCGGGCTGGGTACGCGCGTTCGCGTCGTCAGGCAAAGACTCAAGCAGTTCTTGAGATCCCCAACAGGACCTGCCGAACTTGCGCGCGTTTCCGCGGTGACGATGCGCGCCGTCAAGCTCCAGCCTGGCGAATGGGCCATGCTCGCGGCGGGAATGTCCGGCGGGACGCCGGTGATCTGGCCGACCTCCCGTCCCGCCCGGGACCGCGCGGAGCTCGCGAGTGACCTCTTCGACGAGGAGTTCGTCCCCGCGGACCGGGGGGTTGTCTGGATCGGGCGGCCCCGTACGCCGTCGCGGTGACCGCCCGGTTGTTTCACGTGAAACACCCGGTCAAGAGACGAAACACCGTGGTAGTCTCGGGACTCTCCAGATGAGGATTCTGGCGGTCGTCAACCAGAAGGGAGGGGTTGGCAAGACCACCACGACGGTGAACCTGGGCGCGGCCCTGGCGATCAGCGGGCATCGATGCCTGGTTGTGGATCTGGATCCTCAGAGCAACCTCACCACCAGTCTCGGGCTGCAGATCACCGAGGACGGATACAGCATCTATGACGTGCTCGTGGACCGGGAACCGCTCGGCCGCGCCGTTGTGGACACCGACATTCCGAATCTGATCGCGTGTCCTTCCGATCCGTCGCTGGCCGCCGCGGACCTGCAGATCGCCGCGGACGATCCGGATCCGCACCACCGGGCCCTACGGCTCCGAAACAGCCTTTTGGACTTCGCCCGCGACGATCCGGGCGCCGCGTTCGTCCTGCTGGACTGTCCTCCGTCCCTCGGGCTGCTGACCGTCAACGCCCTCGTCGCGGCCAGTGCCGTGGTGGTCCCCATGCAGTGCGAGTTCTTTGCGATGCAGGGGCTTTCCCGGCTGCTCGACACCGTGAGTCGTATCGGTCGCTCCTGGAACCCGGGACTCGATCTGCTGGGAGTCCTCTTCACCATGGTTGACCGGCGCACGAACCTCGCGCGGGACGTGATCGCCGAAGTGAGGGGCAAGCTCGGGGACCGCGTGTTCGACTCCATCGTTCCGCGCTCGGTCCGGGCCGCCGAAGCGCCGTCCTATGGGCTCCCGCTGCAGCTCTACGACCCGCGTTCCAGGGTGGCGGCCGCCTACGCGGACCTGGCGCAGGAGGTCCTTGGCCGGTGAAGCGACGTGGTTTGGGGCGCGGCCTCGATGCCCTGCTTCCATCGGCCGGGTCCATCGACGGATCCCGTTCGGTGCCGGTCGGCGAGCTGGTGCCGAATCCTGCGCAGCCGCGCTCGCAGATCGCCGCCGAGGACCTGGAGGGACTCACCGCCTCGATCGCCGCGCGCGGCGTGATCGAACCGATCGTGGTCCGGCCCCAGGCCGGGAGGTTCCAGATCATTGCCGGGGAAAGGCGCTGGCGCGCCGCGCGGTTGGCGGGGCTTGAGCGCGTGCCGGTCGTGGTTCGCGATGCCTCCGATGAGGACGTCGGGTTGCTGGCGCTGGTCGAGAACCTGCAACGGGAGGACCTCAACCCGATCGAGGAGGCGCTCGCCTTCCGCCGGCTCGCCGACGCGGGGGGGATGACCCACGGCGCCATCGCCTCGGAGGTCGGGCGAAGCCGCACCGCGGTGACGAACACGCTGCGGCTGCTGGAGTTGACGCCCCACGTGAGGCGCCTGGTGGAAACGGGCAAGCTGCGCGCGGCGGCGGGCCGGGCCCTCGTTCCGCTCGACGCCGCTATCCAGGCGCAGCTCGCCGAGGAAATCGTTCGGGGCGATCTGTCCGTTCGGGAGGTCGAACGCCGGGTCAAGCGAGCGAGGGAGGGAACGGGGCTCGCGCCGGCGAACGGGCCGAGGCCGTCCGGTCTGGATCCGAACACGCGCGACGCGCAGGAGCGGATGCAGCGGGCGGTCGGGTTTCCGGTCCGGATCCGGCGGCGTGGCAAGGGTGGCGCCGTCCAGATACAATTTTTCTCCGAGGATGACCTGCACCGCATCTTCGTCTTGTTGACCAGCGAACGGGAAGTGAGCGAATAGAACGATGGCACGAGACCCATCGCGGGACGCCCATAGCGGATACGTCGGATCCGGGTCGCGTCTGTCGGGCCGACTGAACGCACCGGGCCCGTTCAACGTGAACGGGGAGTTCGTGGGAGAAATCCACTCCGAGGACGAGGTTTCGGTGGGCAACTCCGGGAACTTCGACGGCCGGATCTACGCCCGGCGCGTCGTCGTGGAGGGCGGAGGCCGGGTGAGCGGCGAGATCGCGGCGCAGGACGTCATCGTCCACTCCGGAGGGTCCATTGCGGGGGTCGCCGTCCAGGCGGCCAATCTGACCCTCGAAGCCAAGAGCGACGCCGACGGCGCTCACTTCCGGGTCCACCGCGACTACCAGCGATCGCCGTCCCAGACAGCGTCGAACCGGGCTCCGAAAGCGCGGGCGAACGAACCCGAAAGCGCCGGCGCCTGACGGCCGTTTCCGGCCCCCCGACGTGTTGGCAAGGCCGGTGTCCGGTGATAGCCTTCCCGCCGTCCGTGGCGGGTCAGTTCGCTGACCGCGCGTATCCGGCCGCCCTCGGGTTTCCGACTGGTGTCTTCCCGCTTTCTGGTGGGGCGGCTGACTTTCCTCGCCTTCGACAGGCCCCGGGTTTCGTGACGATCATTCCTGACTTGACCGCCCTGATCGTGTCGGCGATCGTCGTGTGTCTGACGCTGGTCCTCAAGCGGCAGTTCTTCGAGCCGCTGGCGCGCGCGATGGAGGCGAGGGAGAAGCAGGTCGAAGGCGCCCGCGAGGTTCGGGAGCAAGCCCAGGCGGACGTGGCGGCGGCCGAAGCTCGGGTGGCGGATGCCGTCGCGGCCGTACGCGCCGAGGGCTATCGGGAAATGGACCGGATTCGGCGCGAAGCCGGTGAACGGGCCGAAGCAACGCTGACCGCGGCTCGTGACCAGGCGGTCGCGACCCTCGCAGCCGGAAAGGACTCGCTTCGCGAGCAAAGCGCCCGCGCCGCGTCCGAACTCGATCAGGCCGCGGAGAGTCTGGCGAGTGATCTCACCGCAAGGGTTCTTCGCCGCGCCTCATGAAGCTGGCAGGCTGGAACGAACACCCGACGGTCCGCGTCCTGCCGGTCCGCCGGTCGCGTCGAGCGATCCTGGCCGCCGCGGTCGCCGTTGTCCTGGTCAGCGTGGGCTCCCCGGCGTTCGCCGCCGAGGAGGGGGCCTCGAACCTGCCGAAGATCGTCAACTTCACGATTCTCGCAACCATCCTCGTGCTCGCGCTGCGAAAGCCGATCGCGAGCTACCTCGAAGCGCGCGCGCTCCAGATCCGCGAGCAGCTCGCCGCGGCGCGGGCAGATCGCGAGGAGGCCGCCCGGGCGGCGGAACGAGCGACAGCGCGGTTTCGCGAACTGGACGGTGAGGTGGAAGCGGCGCGGCAGCGGATCACCGAAGCCGCTACGGCCGAGGGCCGCCGCATCGTGGCGGCAGCCGAGGAACAGGCCAGGAAAATCGGCGCCACGGCCCAGGCCGAACTGAACCAGGAGGTTCGGGTCGCCGAGCGGCGCCTGGCCGCCGGAGCCGCGCGGGCGGCGGTCGAGATCGCGCGGACGCGGCTCCGCGACACCATGTCCGAAGAAGACCATCGGCGCCTCATCGACGCCGGGATGACGGCGATCCGCCGGAACTAGCAGACCATGCCCAGCGAGGTAGCCCGCCACTACGCGCGCGTCCTTCTGGACACCGTGGCCGCGACCGGTGACGGCGAGGACCTGGAGGCGCTCGCGGGAGGTCTTCAGGAGTTCGCGGCGTCGCTCGAGCGTTCCCCCGAACTCCTCACGACGCTGACCTCGCCGGCGATCCCGCGGGGGCGGCGCGCGGCGGTCGCGAAGGCCGTCGCTGACCGGATCCTGCCGGACTCCGATCTCGGCAGGTTCGTCGCGCTCATGGTTTCGCGGGAACGGTCCGACCACCTGGCGGAGACCGCGGCGGCGTTTCGGGCCGCCCTCGATGAGCATCGGGGGATCGTCGAAGCGGAAGTGGTGTCCGCACGCCAACTGGACGAACGCGACCGGGCGAGCCTCCGGACGGCGCTGGCGTCCGCCTTCGCCGGCACTCCCCGGCTGCACTTCCGCGAGGACCCGGAGCTGCTCGGCGGCTTCGTCATCCGCATCGGGAACCGCATCTACGACGCGAGCGTCAACCGCCAGCTCTCCCGGTTCGAGGAGAAATACGGAGTCTGATTCTGTATAAACGGTCTAAAATCAACGAGTTATAGGAAAACCCATGAGTATTCGAGCAGACGAGATCGCCGCCCTGCTGCGGGAACAGATCGCCGGCCACGACACCGGCGTCGATGTCGCGGAAGTTGGAACCGTCGTCTCTTCCGGGGACGGGATCGCCCGCGTGCATGGCCTGGAAGGAGTCATGTACGGCGAACTGGTGGAACTGCCCAACGACGTGTTCGGCCTCGCGCTGAACCTCGAAGAGTCTTCGGTCGGACTCGTTCTCTTCGGCGACGTGACCTCCATCCGGGAGGGAGACACCGCGAAGCGCACCCGGCGGATCCTGCAGGTGCCCGTCGGCGAGGCCATGAAGGGCCGCGTGGTGGACGCCCTCGGCCGGCCGCTCGACGGCAAGGGACCCATCGAGACGACCGAAACGGGCGCGGTGGAACGCATCGCTCCGGGCATCGTCGCCCGGCAGCCGGTGAAGGAGCCCCTCCAGACCGGAGTCAAGGCGGTGGACGCCATGATTCCCATCGGCCGCGGCCAGCGGGAGCTCATCATCGGAGACCGCCAGACCGGAAAGACCGCGATCGCGGTGGACGCGATCATCAACCAGCGGGACACCGGTGTGGTCTGCGTGTACGTCGCGGTCGGCCAGAAACTCTCGACGGTCGCCCAGGTGGTGCAGACGCTCGAGGACCACGGGGCGCTCGACCACTCGATCGTCGTTTCCGCGGCGGCGTCCGAGCCGGCGCCGCTCCAGTACCTGGCGCCGTATTCCGGGTGCGCCATGGGCGAGTTCTTCATGGACCGCGGCGGCCACGCGCTCTGCATCTACGACGATCTCTCCAAGCACGCCGCCGCCTACCGCGAGATTTCGCTCCTCCTCCGGCGGCCGCCGGGCCGGGAGGCCTATCCCGGCGACGTCTTCTACCTGCACTCGCGGCTGCTGGAGCGCGCAGCCAAGCTCTCCGACAAGCGGGGAGGAGGCTCCCTCACCGCCTTCCCCTTCATCGAGACCCAGGCCGGTGACCTGTCGGCCTACGTGCCGACGAATGTGATCTCGATCACGGACGGCCAGATCTACCTCGAGGGAGACCTCTTCAACGCCGGCATCCGCCCCGCCATCAACGTCGGCAACTCGGTCAGCCGGGTGGGGGGGTCGGCGCAGATCCGCGCGATGCGGCAGGTCGCCGGCACCATGCGGCTCCAGCTCGCGCAGTATCGGGAGATGGCGGCGTTCGCCCAGTTCGGCTCGGACCTCGACAAGGCGACCCAGGCCCAGTTGGCCAAGGGCGAACGCCTGACCGAAGTCCTGAAGCAGGACCAGTACGTGCCGCTGCCGGTGGAGCAACAGGTGGCGGTCATCTTCGCCGCGAACGAGGGCTTCCTCGATGACCTCGAGCCAAGCGATTGCCGGAGTTTCGAGAGCGGGCTCTATGAGTTCCTCGAGACCCGCCATCCGGACACGCTGGCCCGGGTTCGCGAGGAGCGGAAGCTGGACGATTCACTGACCGCCGCGCTGCGGGAGGCGATCGCCGAATTCAAGCGCGACGCATTCCGGGCCGGCGGCGCGGCGGCCTCCGCGGCCGCGGAGGCCCGGGAGCCGGTCCCCGCGTAGACGCCCCACCGGGACCACCCCATGCCGACCCTCCTCGAGCTCCGCCGCCGCACCCGCAGCGTGCGGAACACCGAGCAGATCACGCGGGCCATGAAGATGGTCGCCACGGCGCGCCTGCGCCGGGCCCAGGAGGCCATCGTCTCGGCGCGGCCCTTCGCGGCGCGGATCCTGGAGGTCCTGAACTCCGTGGTCGTGGGCGCGAAGACCGACAGCCATCCCCTGCTTCGCGAACGGCCGCCGCGGCGCGTCGAGGTGGTAGTGATCACGTCGGACCGCGGGCTCTGCGGGTCCTTCAACACCAATGTCCTGAAGCGGGCCGAGATCCTCCTCAAGTCGTTGAGCGAGCAGGACGTTGGAGTTCGGGCGGTCGGGCGGAAGGGCAAGGAGCATTTCCGCCGCCGCGGGGTGCGCCTCGTGGACCCGCTCGAGGACATCTTCCGCGCGCTCGGCTACGAGCACGCCCGGGAGATCGCGGCGCCCCTGATGGAGCGTTACCGCCGGGAGGACCCCGAGGATCCGGAGGGGCTCGACGCCATCTACCTGGTCTTCAACGAGTTCAAGAACATCCTTCGCCAGGACGTCCGGGTCGAGCGGCTGCTGCCCCTCGAGAAGCTGGACCTGCCTGGTTCCGAAGACGGAACCACCCGGGAGTTCTTCTACGAACCAACGGAGGCCGAGATCTTCGCGGAACTCCTCCCGCGGCACGTCGAATACCAGATCTGGCGGGCGCTGCTCGAATCGGTGGCCGCCGAACAGGCGGCGCGCATGACCGCCATGGACAACGCAACCAAGAACGCGAGCGAACTCATCGCCGACCTGACCCTGACCATGAACCGGGTCCGTCAGGCGGCGATCACGAAGGAGATTCTCGAAGTGGTCGGAGGCGCGGAAGCACTCGACTGAGCGAGCGGCAAACAAGGAGCATGAGCAGAAGTGGCTGAGAACACCGGACGGGTCGTCCAGGTCATCGGGAACGTGGTGGACGTGGTCTTCGACGGAGACCTTCCACCGATCCATAACGCCATCCGGCTGCGCGACGACCGCGGCCTTTCCACGGTGGACATCGACATCGTTCTCGAGGTCCAGCAGCACCTCGGCGAGAACCGGGTCCGCACGGTCGCGATGCAGCCGACCGACGGCGTGGTGCGCGGCCTGCTGGCGGAGGACACCGGAGCGCCGATTTCGGTCCCGGTGGGCGAAAGCACCCTCGGCCGCGTCATGAACGTGCTGGGGAATCCCGTGGACGAAGCGGGGGAGATCGAATCGGAGGAGCGGCGGCCGATCCACCGGGCGGCCCCCGAATTCGTGTCCCAGACCACCAGCCTCGAGATGTTCGAGACCGGGATCAAGGTGATCGACCTGCTCGAGCCCTACATGCGGGGCGGCAAGGTGGGCCTCTTCGGCGGCGCCGGGGTCGGCAAGACCGTCATCATCATGGAGCTCATCAACAACATCGCCACCCAGCACGGCGGCTTCTCGGTGTTCGCCGGCGTCGGCGAGCGGACGCGCGAGGGGAACGACCTCTGGCTGGAGATGACGGATTCGGGCGTTCTCAAGAAGACCTCGCTCGTGTACGGCCAGATGAACGAGCCTCCCGGCGTGCGGCTCCGCGTCGGCCTCACCGGTCTCACCGTGGCCGAGTTCTTCCGCGACGAGCGCGGCCAGGACGTCCTCTTCTTCGTGGACAACATCTACCGGTACACCCTGGCCGGGATGGAGGTCTCCGCACTCCTGGGCCGCATGCCGTCGGCGGTCGGCTACCAGCCCACCCTGGCCTCCGAGATGGGCGAACTCGAGGAGCGGATCACCTCGACCGACAAGGGCTCCATCACCTCGATCCAGGCCATCTACGTCCCGGCGGACGACTACACCGACCCCGGCGTCGCCACCACCTTCTCCCACCTCGACGCCACCACCAACCTCTCGCGGCAGATCGCCGAACTCGGGATCTATCCCGCGGTGGACCCGCTGGCGTCCACCTCCCGCATCATGGACCCGCGGGTGCTGGGCGACGAGCACTACCAAGTCGCCCGGCGGGTGAAGGAAGTCCTGCAGCGGTACAAGGACCTGCAGGACATCATCGCGATCCTCGGCATGGACGAGCTCAGCGAGGACGACAAGGTGACGGTGGCGCGCGCTCGCAAGATGCAGCGGTTCTTCTCGCAGCCCTTCCACGTCGCGGAGCAGTTCACCGGCCGCAAGGGCCGCTACGTGGAACTGAAGGACACGATCGAGGGTTTCCGGCGCATCGTGGACGGGGAGCTGGACGACCTGCCGGAGCAGGCCTTTTTCATGGCGGGCGGCATCGAGGACGTCGAAGAGCGCGCCCACGAGCTGGCGGCGGCCTGACGGGTCCGGCGAACATGGGTCCCCCTTCGCGCCTGCGCCTCGAGGTCATCACCCCCGGAGGGGTGGTGTTCCGGGACGACGTGGACTACGTGGAGGCTCCGGCCGTCTTCGGCTACGTCGGCATCCTGCCGGGGCACGCCCCGCTCCTCTACCAGATCCGGAGCGGCCAGCTTCAGTACCGCCAGGGCGAAGAGGAGCACTACCTGGCCGTGCACTGGGGTTTCCTCGAGGTATTGGATGACACCGTGACGGTTCTCGCCGAAACCGCGGAACGTCCGCAGGACATCGACCTGGCGCGGGCCGAGGGCGCGCTGAACCGGGCGAAGTCCCGGCTCGAGGAGTTCGGCGCCGCCTACGACGTCGAGCAGGCGCAGCAGGCGGTGGCGCGTGCGGAAGCCCGCCTCCGGGCGGCGGAGGCGGAGGCAAAGATCGCCAGCGAGTCGTAGAATGTGCCGGGTGCGCACTCGGGCTCCGCGGGCCTTGCCTGTTCCCCTGGCCGGTCTCCTGACCGCCCTGTTCGTCTCGACCTTGTTCGCCGCGAACGTCACCGAACCCGCCGCGCCGGAAGCGGCCGGGACGCCCAGCGACGCGGCCGCGGAGCTCTGGGCCGCGCGGCCGCCGGCCGCGGCCGAGCCGAAGCTGACGCTGCGGGCGCCTCGGCAGTTGTTCCTCCGTCCGCGAATGCCGGGCGAGACGCGCCGGCCGTCCCTCGATGTCGAGGTCAGCGCCCGCCTCGAGGACCTGGACACCGCGGAGAACGCCGAGGACTACTACTGCCTGGAAGAGGTCTGGGACTGGGACGACGACACGGAATCCGTGTACGAGCCGGACTGCGATCCCTACGAAGAGGGCTCCGAGATCGAGACTTTCTTCTTCGGCAGTCACCGGTTCTCGCTGCCGGGCACCTACCGCGTCTGGCTTCGGCTCCAGCGCAGCGGGGAAACCGTGATCGCCGGCAACGTGATCGTCCGCATCCGGAACTGAGCCACTCGACCCTGCCTCTCCCGCCAAGGAGCATCCGCATGAAGACACTTGTATCCCTGTCCCTCGCGTTCGGCATCGTGTTGGCCCCGATGCACGCTCACGCGGCGGCGCTCCGCGCCCCCGGAGCCGCGCCCTCCCTGCTCGAGGTGGCCGAGATCGCCGCGGCCAGCGGCGTCTATCGGGCGCAGAACACCGCCGGAATCGCCACCGGACGGATCCGGGAGGACGACAACCGGCGGAGCGCGATCGCGTTCGCTCTCAGCGGCTTGCTGGCGTTCACCGGAGCGGCGCTCTGGCGCAACCTCACTTGCCGCGATGGGGGTGACGCACGGCACTTCGGCGAGGGACTCAAGACCCAGACCGAGTGCTTCGAAGAGGACGGGTCGCGAAAGGGCTGGAGCACTCCCACCAGGGCCCTGGTCGGGGCCGGCGTCGGCCTCGAATTGGTGTCTCTCTTCTACCTGGTGCGGCACCTCCGTGAGGACGGCCGGCAGGACGACGCGCAGCCCTCGTCACCGTAGCCGCTGCCGTGAAGAAGGCCCTCGCCATCGCGGTCTGCTACGGGCTCGGTACGACACCCCTCTACGCGGGAACGCTTCCGGTGGCAGGGGCTGGCACCGCGAGGGCGCCCTCGCTGCTCGAAGCTGCCGAGCTCGCCGCCGCGAGCGGTGCCTATCGCGCCCAGAACACCTCGACGATCACCACCGGCCGGATCCGGCCGGGCGACAAGAAGCGGAGCGCGCTGGCGTTCGCGATCAGCGGAGTGGCGGCGTTCGCCGGCGCCGCGCTCTGGCGGTGGCTGCCCTGCCGCAACGTGAGTACCACTTTCAGCCAGAACGCCACGGAGAACACGAAGTACGTGAAGTGCTACGACGCGGACGGTCAGCGGAAGGGGCTCGAAACCCCGACCAAGCTGCTCCTGGGGGCGGGGGTCACGCTCGAACTCGTCTCGCTCGGTTACCTCATCGCCCACCTGGCGTCCGACGGGGACGACCCGTAGCGAGCCCGCCGGGGCGCCCGCGCTACCTCCGGGCTCCCGCCGCCTTCCGCTCCAGGTAGTCGTCGAGCCCGCGCAGCGGCGGGATGTGGTGGGGCATGAGGGGATAGTCGGTGTCCACGAAGGGCGCGGGATCGGTCGGGAGCAGGGCGTTCAGCCGAGCCCGTTCCGCGGCGTACCGGGAATCGCCGGCGAGGTTGTTCCACTCCTCCGGGTCCGCGTCGAGGTCGTACAGCTCTTCGCTCCCGTCGATGTAGCGGATGTAGTGGAAGCGTTCGTCCCGGATCGCGTACTCGCCGAACTGGTAGGTGCTGAGGACGGGACGATCCCAGGCGGCGTCCGGATCCCGGAGGAGCGGCACGAGGCTCCGGCCGTCGAGGCCGTCCTTGTGGGGTAGCCCGGCGAGTTCCACCAGGGTGCGATAGAGGTCGAGGAGCGAGACCGTCCTGCCGGAGCGCCTCCCGGCGGGTGTGCCTCCGGGCAGGACCGCGGTCCCCTCCGGAACCCGGAACACCAGGACCACGCGGGTGAGGTTGTCCCAGAGCGCGAACTTCCTCCAGTGTTCCTTCTCGCCGAACTGCCACCCGTGGTCCGACCAGAGGACGACGACGGTGTTGTCCGCGTGCGGGCTGGCGTCGAGCGCGTCAAGGAGCTCGCCGACCATCGCGTCGGCGAATGCGATCGAGGCCAGGTAGCCCTGCACGCCCTGACGCCACTGATCGGCCGCGACGACGTGGTCGTGGTAGTTGCCGCCCCGGTGCGCGATCTCGACCGCGCGCTCGGGGACATCCGCGAGGTCGTCTTCGCGGAGAAGCGGGAGCTGGACCTCATCGAGCGGGAACATCTCGAAGTACTCCCGGGGGACGTACCAGGGCAGGTGAGGGCGGTAGATCCCCACCGCCAGGAAGAAGGGTCTCTCGTGCTCCCGCTCCAATGCTTCGATCGCCCAGGCCACGGACTGGTGGTCCCCCATCTCCTCCTCGGGAACGTCGAGGGGCGCCCAGTCGAAAGCGCCGTACATGTCGGGGAAACCCGGCATGTTCACCGTCCCCTCTCCCCCGGGCCGCGGCGACGAGGGCATGTGTTCTTCGAGCGACGGGAAGTAGTCGTCCCAGGAACCGGGGTCGGGCTGGTTGTTGTGGAAGATCTTCCCGGCGCCCCCCGCCCAGTACCCGTTGTCCGCGAAGTACCGGGGCAGTGTCACGGCGTTGGGCAACACGTCTCGCCACCACTGGTAGTTCGAGTACATGCCTGAGGTGATGGGGTGCTTCCCGGTCAGGAGCGCGGTCCGCGACGGGTTGCAGGACGGGGAGGGGGTGGTTGCGCGGGTGAAGAGCACGCCTTGTGCGGCCAGCCGCGAGAGGTTCGGCGTCCGCGCCTGGGGATGCCCGCCGAGCGGCTCGATCCAGTCGTTCAGGTCGTCGACCGCGATGAAGAGGATGTTGGGCCGGCGGGCCGGGTCCTCCTCCGGCGTCCGGTCACCTGCGCAGCCCGCGAGGAACGGCACGAACAGCAGCGCGGCTGTGGCTCGGCGCTGGACGTTCACGACCGCAGATAGTCGCAGGCGGCCTCGACGTTCGCCAGCGGGAGCGAACAGACCCCGCCCCGGCAGGGCAGGAAGGTCGTCCCGCCGCCTTCGGGCCCCGCCGCCTGCGCGGCCCGCACCGCCGGCAGGCCGCTGTCCCGGGTCCCGCGAACGTCCGCGAACAGGACGACGGCGTTCTCGGCCGGGACGCGCCAGAGTTCCTGGAGCGCTTCCCGGGTCCCGCTCGCTCCGCCCGGCCCGACGACCACGATCTGGCGCGGCTCGGCCAGGTAACGCTGGACGGCGGTCAACAGCGTGGCGAAACCCCCCGGACTCTCGACGGACTGGGCAAAGAACGCGGTCATCACGGCGCGCGCCGTGTCCCGGTGAGCTTTCGAGCCGGTGAGGGTCGCGAGGCGGAGGAGCGCGTCGGCCGCGACCGCGTTGCCGGACGGCAGGGCGCCGTCGTAGCCGCTCCGGGTCCGGACGGGCAGCACCTCGTGGTCGTCGGCGGTGGTGTAGAAGCCGCCTCCCGGAGCGGCGAAGTGCCGGCCCAGAATTCCCGCAACTTCCTCCGCCGCTCCGAGCCAGTCTTCGTCGAAATCGCTCTCGAAGAGATCGAGGAGCGCCTGGAGCCAGAAGGCGTGGTCTTCCAGCATCGCCGGCACCTTCGCCCGCCCGCGGTTCCACACCGCGAAATAGCGGCCGTCGGAGCGGAGGTTGTCGAGCAGGAACCGGGCCGCGGTCTGCGCCACGTGGAGATGGTCCTCGTCGCCGAGCGCCCGGTGCGCCCGCGCAAACGCCGTCACCGCCAGCGCGTTCCAGGACAGGAGGACCTTGTCGTCGAGCCCGGGCCGCACCCGCTCCTCCCGCCTGGCCAGGAGCCGCTGCCGCGCGGCGGCGAGCTCGGACCCGACCCGGCCGGCGGAGACTCCGAATCTCTCTCCGAGCGCGGCATCGTCCAGAACCCGCCGCAGGATCGTCCGGCCTTCCCAGTTCCCCCCGTCCCGGACGTCATAGGCGGCCCCGAAGAGCGCGGCGTTCTCCCCAAGGACTTCCTCGACCTCTGAAGACGTCCAGGTGTAGTACCGCCCCTCTTCGCCCTCGGAGTCGGCGTCGAGCGCCGCGTGGAATGCCCCGCCCGGGTTCCGCATCCCGTCGCGCATCCAGTCGAGTGTGCGGCGCGCATCCCCGGCGAACCGGGAATCGCCGGTGATCCGGTAGGCGAGGAGATAGACCGGCGCAAGGAGCGCGTTGTCGTAGAGCATCTTCTCGAAGTGGGGGGCCAGCCACTCCGCGTCGGTGGAATAGCGATGGAACCCGCCGCCGAGCTGGTCGAAGAGCCCCCCGTCCGCCATCCGCCGGAGCGTGAAGCGGGACGCGTCGAGAGACTCCGCGCCTCCCTCCTCCAGGTGGTGGCGGAGCAGCAGCGTGAGCTGGCGGCTGGGAGGGAACTTCGGCGCCGCTCCGAAGCCCCCGTGCTCCCGGTCGTAAGAGCCGAGAAACTGCCGCACCGCGCGGCCGACCGGATCGGAGGTGATGAGCGTTCCGCGGGCGGCGAGCTGCCCGGGCAGCTCCGCCGCCTGCCGGAGGCGGTCGAGGAGCCGCGTGCCGTTCTGCAGTAGCTCGGTCCGCCGGGACCGGTCCTGCCAGACGGCGGCGATGGCGGCGAGGATGCGGGGGAACCCGGGGCGGCCCCAGCGGTCTTCCGGCGGGAAATAGGTGCCGCCGAAGAAGGGAGTCCGGTCGGGAGCCACGAAGACGGTGAGCGGCCAGCCGCCGGCTCCGGTGGTCGCCTGGACGAAGGCCATGTAGATCTCGTCCACGTCGGGCCGCTCCTCGCGGTCCACTTTCACCGGGACGAACGACTCGTTCATGACGCGGGCGATGGCGGCGTCCTCAAACGACTCGTGCGCCATCACGTGGCACCAGTGGCAACTGGAGTAGCCGACCGAGAGCAGCACCGGGCAGTCCCGCCGGACGGCCTCGTCGAAGGCGGCCGGTCCCCACGGCCGCCAGTGGACGGGGTTGTCCCGATGCTGGAGAAGGTACGGGCTCGTCTCGAGCGCTAGCTGATTCCCGGTGACGCCCGCGGCATCCGCCGCGGCATCGCCGGGGTTCTCCTCAAGACTCAGGGGCCGGTGGAGTTCGTCCCGGCCGACGCCGGCGCGGTCCGTTCGCCGCCCCAGCGAACGGCGGCGGTGCCGATGGTCAGTCCGGCGCCCACCGAACTGAACAGCACCAGGTCGCCGGGCGCGAGCAGCGAGCGATCGAGGGCGTCGCGGAGCGCGGTGGGAATCGAGGCGGCGGTCGTGTTGCCGTACTTGTGGATCGTTTTCACCACGCGTTCCGGCGGAAGCTGGAGCCGCCGCGCGACTGCGTCGATGATCCGGGCGTTCGCCTGGTGGCAGACCAGGAAGGCAACCTCGTCGCGCGAAAAGCCGAGTTCGTCGAGGAGCTTCTCGGCGGCGTCGGCCGAGTTGCGTACGGCGAAGCGGAAGACCGCCTTCCCCTGCTGCTGCAGGTAGTGCTCCTTGCGCTCCACCGTTTCATGGGTGGGCGGGCGAATGCTCCCCCCCGCCGGCATCTTGAGCAGGTCGCACCCGGAGCCGTCCACCTGGTTGTTGAATCCGAGGATGCCCTCACCGTCCTGGGCGGCTTCGAGCAGCACCGCCCCCCCGGCGTCACCGAACAGAATGCAGGTGGCGCGGTCCTCGTAGTCGGTGATCGAGCTCATCACGTCGGCCCCGATCACCAGCGCCCGCTCCGCGGCTCCGCTGGCGACAAACTGGGTCCCCGCGGCGAGCGCGAAATTGAAGCCGCTGCACGCCGCCGACAGGTCGAATCCCCAGGCGCGGCTGGCGCCGATCTGGTCCTGGACCAGGCACGCGGTGGCGGGGAAGCTCATGTCCGGGGTCACGGTGGCGACCACGATGAGATCGATGTCGTCGGCACTGATTCCCCGCCGCCGCAGCGCATCCTGGGCCGCGCGGGAGGCCAGGAAGGAACATCCGGTGCCCTTGTCCACGATCCGGCGCTCGCTGATGCCGGTGCGCTCCCGGATCCATTCGTCCGAAGTGTCCACCATCCGTTCCAGATCATCGTTCGACAGCACCCGGTCCGGAAGATAGGCCCCGACTGCCGTGATCGCGACGCGACGGACGGCCTGCGAGGGCTCTTTCGGGGTTGGCAGTTGAATCACGAACTTCTCGCCCCGTTCTGGGCGAAATGGGGAATCTGAGCGATGGAGGACCGTGGATGGTACGCCAACCCGCGCCCCGGCCGCGCGTTGCGCAACCGCCGCACGGGGCGCGCGGCGATAATCTGACCCCGATGTCACGCGGCGAACCAGCGAACCGTCCGGCGAAGGCGGCGGCGTTCTACGACCTGGACGGGACCCTGATCCGCACGAATCTCGTTCATGTTCTTGGGTACTACGCCCGGAACGACCAGGGGCTGCTGCGGAGTCTGAAGACCACCGCCTCGACGCTCGCGGGGATCCCGCTCTTCCTGGCGACCGATTTCTACAGCCGCAAGCTGTTCAACGACCTCTTCTTCAAGTGGTACCGGGGCCAGTCCTATGACCGGCTGCGCTCGCTCGCCGAGGATCTCTACCGGGACGTGATCCGGCCCGGCATCTTCCCGGGAACCCGGGCGCTCATCGAACAGTCGCGCCGGAGCGGCCTGCGGCAGGTGGTCGTGACGGGTGCGCTCGAGGTGTCCGTCCGGCCCCTGCTCGACGATCTCGGCATCACCGAGTTCGTTGCGAACCGCCTGGAGTTCGCGGACGGCCGGGCGACCGGCCGCCTGGCGCCGCCGGTGATGGCGAGCGCCAGCAAGGCCCTCTGGATCCGGGAGTATGCGGAACGCGAGGGGCTCTCGTTGAACGACAGTTACGCCTACGCCGACAGCATGTCCGACCTCCCCATGCTGAGCGTGGTGGGACATCCCACCGCGGCCAACCCGGATGTCCGGCTGAGGAGCACGGCGCGGCACCACGACTGGCCGGTCGTCGATCTCAGCCAGCCGAACCTCACCCCCGCGCTCTAGCTCCAACAGCCGCGAGGAAGGAAGCCCACTGCATGACCCCCGCCCTGCGCCACAAGACCGACCCCGGCATCGTCTTCATCGATAACGACTCGGCCGCCCGCGTCCTGCACTACGGCGAGGACTTTCTGGAGGAGCACCTGCCGGTGGGCACCCGGGTGGTCTATCCGCCGCCCCCGATCCGGGGACTGCCGAACCCGCGCGGCGCCATCCGGCACGCGCTGAATCATCCCCTGGGCTGCGACCCGCTCTACGCGCAGCTTCGCCCGGGCATGCGGGTCACCATCGCTCTCGACGACATCAGCCTGCCGCTCCCCCCGATGGCCACCCCCGACGTCCGCCAGACCGCGCTCGAGATCGTGCTGGAAATGCTGGGCGACCACGGCGTGGACGACGTCCACCTGGTCATCGCGAACTCGCTGCACCGGAAGATGACCGAATCGGAGATGCGCCGCATGGTGGGGCCGGACATCCACAAGGCCTTCTATCCGAACCGCTACTACAACCACGATGCCGAGGATCCGAACGGCATGGTCGCGCTGGGGAAGACCCGTCACCACGAGCCGGTCCGGGTAAACCGCCGCGTGACCGAGAGCGACCTCATCATCTACCTGAACATCAACCTGGTTCCGATGGACGGGGGTCACAAGTCGGTGACGGTGGGGCTTTGCGATTACGAGAGCCTGAGGCCCCACCACGAACCGCAGACGATCCGCGATTCCGACGGCTACATGGATCCGGCCAAGTCGGAACTGAGCCGCAAGGTGGACCGGATGGGAAAGATCGTGGACCGGCACCTGAACGTGTTTCACGTGGAGACGGTGCTCAACAACCGGATGTACTCCGATGCCCTCTCGTTCCTGGGGAAGGACGAGGATGAGTTCAGCGACCTCGACCGGCTGAAGCTCGCCGGAACGCGCTGGTCGCTGAGCCGCCTGCCCGCGCCGGCGAAGCGGCAGTTCCTGCACCGCATCCCGGGCGCCTTCGAGCTGATCGGCTGTTACGCGGGCCGCACCGAGCCCGTTCACGAAAAGACCCTCGAGCGTTCCTTCCAGCAGTACGCCGTCCCCGTGAAGGGGCAGTGCGACATCCTGCTCTCCGGGATCCCCTACATCTCGCCCTACAACGTGAACTCGATCCTGAACCCGCTCCTCGTCCAGGTCATGGGCCCGGGATACCTGTTCAACCTCTACCGGGGCAAGCCCCTCATCAAGAAGGGCGGAACCCTGATCCTGGCCCACCCCTGCCACGACGACTTCGATCCCCTGTTCCATCCCAGCTACATCGAGTTCTTCCACCGGCTGCTCCCGGAGACCCGGGACCCCTTCGTGCTGCGGACCAAGTACGAGGAGGAGTTCGCACACAACCCCTCCTACGTGCAGATGTACCGGGACGGGAACGCCTACCACGGGGCCCATCCCTTCTTCATGTGGTACTGGGGCGAAAACGGGCGCCAGCACGTCGGCCGGATCATCGTGGCCGGGGCGAAGAACCAGCACGTCCCCGAGATCCTCGGCTGGGAGTCAGCGGAGACGGTGACCGAGGCGATCGCGATGGCGCGGAGCACGCACGGCCGCTCCGCGGAGATCACCATGCTCCACGTCCCGCCGATCATGATCCCCGAGGTTTCCTGACGCCGTCGTGTCCCCCGAGACTTCGCGCCCGCGGATTCACGTGGGCGAGGCCTTCGCCGGGCGGAGCGTCCTGCTGCTCGGCGGTACCGGGTTCCTCGGGAAGGTCTGTCTCGGGATGCTCCTCGAGTTCTTCCCGGAGATTCGGCGCGTCTATCTGATGGTGCGGGCCGCCGGCGAGGCGGAGAGCCGGGTGCGGTTCCAGGACATCATGGAGAACTCCCCCGCGCTCGAGCCGGTTCGCGAGCGGCACGGGGCCGGTCTCCAGGATTTTCTGGACGAGAAGATCGTCGTGCTCGGCGGGGACATCACGAGCGACAGCCTCGGCTATGCAGAAGCCCGCGCCGCCGAGATCGCCGCCGATATCGACCTGGTGCTCAACTGTTCCGGCCGGGTGACGTTCAACCCGTCGCTCGAGGCGGCGCTCCAGACGAACGTGCACGGGACCCGGAACACCATCGCCTTCGCGCGCCGGATGAAGCGCCCCGCGCTCGTGCACATCAGCACCTGCTTCGTCGCGGGAATGCGATCGGGAGAGGTCCGTGAGGACGAACCCCTGATCGGCTACTTCCCGCGCCGCGACCGGGAGGACCAGGAGTTCTCGGTCGAAAAGGAGATCGAGGACTGCGAACGCCTCGCCGCCCGGGTACGCGACGAGGCGGAGGACAAGTCCCGCGTGGACGCCTTCAAGGAAGCGGCCCGCAAGCGGTTCGCCGAAGAAGGCCGCGATCCGGACGATGCGCGCTCGCTGTCGCTCGCCATCGCCCGCGAGCGGAAGGAATGGATCCGGAGGCGCCTCCGCGACCTCGGCATCGAAAAGGCGCAGGGCTGGGGCTGGCCGAACATCTACACCTACACGAAAAGCCTCGGGGATCAACTCGTGGCGGGCGCGGAGGGCGTCGCGCGCTCGATCGTTCGTCCGGCGGTCGTGGAGAGCGCGCTCTCGTTCCCGCACACCGGCTGGAACGAGGGCTTTACCACGAGCGCCCCGCTCGTCCGGATGGCGCTCCGCGGCCAGAACCTGTTCCCGGTGGGTCCGGGGGTCGTCCTCGACGTCGTGCCGGTGGACCTGGTCGCCTCGGCGACGCTGGCGGTCGCCGCCGAAACGATCGTGTCGGAGCCGCACCTCGTGTACCAGGTGTCCAGCGGCGACCGGAATCCGGCCCGCGTGGAGCGGCTGGTGGACATCGTCGGGATCTACAAGCGGCGGCACTTCCGCGACAAGCCCACCGGGGTGAAGCTCTGGAACGAGGCGCTCGCCCGGATGGAGGCGCAGGCGGTCCGCGCCGACCGCTTCGAAAAACACACGCTCAAGTGGATGCGGCAGTCCGCCTCCGCGCTGTCCGGCGTGCTCGAGCGGGCCGGGGACGAACCCATCGGCCCCCTGGTCGGGGTGGTGGAGGCGCTCCAGCGGAACGTGGATTCGTTCGAGGACTTCGTCGTGCAGGGCGAGCGGCAGTACCACACGTTCCGGCCCTTCATCGCCGGCGAGGAGTTCATTTTCCGCGCCGACAACACGCATGACCTCTTCTCCCGGCTTGATGGAAACGAGGGAAAGCTCTTCTTCAATCCCGAGGAAATCGACTGGTACGACTACTGGCTCCACGTCCATCTGCCGGGCCTCGAGCGTTGGGTATTCCCGGCCCTCGAGGACCAGGAGCGCGGCCTGCGCCGCGCGCAAAGGCGCGTCTACACCTACCGGACGATCAACGAGCTGTTCGAGGCCTGCACGAAGAACCACGCCGGGCGGGTCGCGATGCGGATCACCCGCGACGGCCGGGAGGAGCGGTACACCTATGCCGATCTCCGGGAGTGCGTTCTCAGGGGGGCCGGATTCCTGGCGGCCCGGGGGCTCGGCGCGGGCGATCACGTCGGGCTGATCGGAGAGAACTCTCCAGAGTGGGGCATGGCGTATTTCGCCATCCAGCGGATCGGGGCGACCGCCATCCCGCTCGAACGCGACCTGCGGCGCGAGGAGATCGTCCGGCTGCTCCGGCTCGGGGACGCCAGGGCGGTCCTGATGAGCGACTCGCTGTTCGAGCGGCATGCCGGGCTCGCCCGGGATAACGGCGCCGCGCCACCCGTTGCCGCCCATCCGTTCCGGGATGTCTTCGCGATGGGCGAAACGGAGGACGGGGAGACGGCCCCCCCAAAACCCGTCCGGACGAGCCCGACGGCGTTGGCCTCCATCCTGTTCACCTCCGGAACGACCGGCACACCCAAGGGGGTGATGCTGACGCACCGGAACTTCACCTCGCTGGTGGCCAAACTGCTGTCGGTCTACGACATCGACGAGAAGGACGGCGCGCTCAGCGTCCTCCCGCTCCACCATTCGTTCGAGTTCACCACCGGCTTCCTGCTGCCGCTCTCCCGGGGCGCCCAGATCGCGTATCTGGACGAGATCGGCCCCGAGGCCATCAACTCCGAACTGCAGAAGGGGCACACCACCTGCATCGTGGGAGTGCCGGCCCTCTGGGACCTGCTGCGGCGGCGCATCCTGGCGCCCTTCGCGGATCGGTCGCAGCGGGCGGAAGACCTCGCCACCGCCCTGATCGACGCGGCGCACCTCCTTCGGGAGGACACCGGAGTCAACATCGGGCCCGCGGTCTTCCTGCCGGTGCACACCGCGCTGGGAGGCAGGATCCGCTATCTGATCAGCGGCGCCTCCGCGCTGTCGGAGGCCACCTGGAAGGCGTTCCGGGGCCTCGGGTTCCATATCGCCCAGGGCTACGGGCTCACGGAAGCCGCACCCGTGCTGACGGTGACCTCGCCGGACGGCCCCGTTCCCATCGGCAGCGTCGGCAAGGCGCTTCCCGGGATCGAGATCCGCATCGTGGACCCCGACGCTGCCGGGGTCGGCGAGGTCGCGGCGAAGGGCCCGAACGTCATGGCCGGGTACTACGGAAACGAGGAGGCGACGGCCGAAGCGCTTCGCGACGGCTGGCTCTACACGGGCGACCTGGGACGTCTCGACGAGGACGGACACCTCTTCCTCGTCGGCCGCCGCAAGGACGTGATCGTGGACAGCGGCGGCAAGAACATCTACCCGGACGAGGTGGAGGAGATCTACGCCTCGCCGGACCTGATCGCCGAACTCGCTGTCGTCGGACTTCCCGACGGGATGGCCGAGCAGGTGGCGGCGGTCGTCGTCCCGAAGGAGAAGACCCCGGAGGGCAGGCGGCGCGTCGAGGCCCACGTCCGCTCCGTTTCGTCCCGATTGCCGCTGCACAAGCGGATCAAGACCGTCGAGTTCTCGGACGAGACGCTTCCCCGGACGGCTACCCGCAAGGTGAAGCGGGCCGAGCTCGTGCGCTGGCTGCGCGACCGGCGCCGCGAGGCGGCCGCCGAATCCGGCGAGGAGGCCCTCTCGGGGAATCGGATCCTCGAACTGATCGCAACCATCTGCGAGCGTCCAGTCTCGGAGATCCGGACGTCCTCCTCCTTTGCGGAACTGGGCTTCGACAGCCTGATGTACAACGAACTCGCGGCCGGGCTCGAAGGCGAGTTCGGCGAGTCGGCGGCGCCCGAGGCGCTTGCCAACATGGCAACCATCGAGGAGCTGATCCTCGCCATGCGGACGCCGCAGGGGGGCGTCCGGGGCCGCCGTCCGCGACGCGCCGAGTCCCGGAAGAAGCGCGAAGAGGACGAGATCGAGATTCCGCCCGGCGTGGCCAAGGCCGGCCGGGCGGCCCTGACCGAGGTCCAGCACTGGTTCTACCACCAGGTGCTGGAGCCGACCTTCACGGGCCGGGCGCATGTCCCGAACCACACGAACTACCTGGTGGTGGCGAATCACGGTTCCCATCTCGACATGGGACTCGTGAAGATGGCGCTCGGGGAGGCGGGCTCGAACCTCCTGGCCCTGGCCGCCGCCGACTATTTCTTCGACAACCGGGTGAAGCGCACCTTCTTCGGCAACTTCACCAACCTCGTCCCGATGGAACGCCGCGGCTCGCTCCGCGAGTCGCTGGACCGGGCCGCGGGGTATCTGAACCAGGGCTACAGCGTGCTGGTGTTTCCGGAAGGAACGAGGTCGCGGAGCGGGCAGATCCAGAAGTTCCGGCGCGGGTTCGCGCACCTGGCGTACCGTTGCCGGGTCGGGGTCCTGCCCATCCACCTCGACACCTGGGGAGCGTTCCCCCCCGGCGCCGTCGGGCTCCGTTCCCGCACCGTGGCGGCGCGGATCGGGCCGTTCCTCCCCCACGATTTCCTGCTTCGCTTCGCCGGGGAAGGGGTCCGGGCCGCGGTTGCGGAAGCGCGGGTGACCGCGCTCGTCCAGACCATGGTCGAGCGTCTGGGGCGCCAGGAACCGATCCAGCTCGAGGAGGAGGCCGCGCGCATCCTCGAAGGCGCGGAGCCGGCGGGCGCGGAATCTCCACGTTCCGCCGGTGCGCCGGCCAACGACCGGGTGCCCGATCCGACGCCGGTAGGCTGAGGAGCGCCGCGTGAGCGAAGCGACGTCTCCGGCCGCTCCGGTCCTGGTCACCGGGGCGACCGGCTTTCTCGGCAGCCATCTCCTTCCCCTGCTGCTCGAGGACGGCAAGCCCGTTCGGGTGCTTGCCCGCCAGCCCGTCCCCGACCTCGCCGCCCGCGGTGTGGAGGTGGTGGTCGGCGACGTGGTCTCGGGAGCGGGACTGGATGGGGCGCTCGAGGGGGTCCAGCGGGTGTTCCACCTCGCCGGGCGGGTCTCTCGGGACCCGGATGCCGCCGCCGGTCTCCAGCGGGTTCATGTGGACGGCGCCCGCACGCTGGCGGCCGCCGCCCGGCGGGCGGGGGTGGAGCGGATCGTGCTCGTGTCCACCAGCGGAACGATCGCGGTTTCGCACGATCCGGAACCCGACTGCGACGAGACGGCGCCCGTTCCCATCGAGCTGATCGGACGCTGGCCCTACTACCGGAGCAAGTGGCTACAGGAGCGCGCGCTGCTCGCCGACGCCGGCAAAATCGAGGTCGTGATCGTGAACCCGTCGCTGCTCCTCGGTCCCGGCGACGAAAGGCTGTCTTCGACCGGGGACGTGCTGCGGTTCTTGTCCGGCCAGGTCAGCGTGATTCCGCCGGGCGGCCTGAACTTCGTGGACGTCCGGGATGCGGCGGCCGGGGTGGTGGCCGCCATGGCGAAGGGCCGGAGCGGCCAGCGCTACCTGCTCGGCGGGCACAACTGGAGCTTTGCGGACTTCTTCGCCCGGCTCGCGGAGGTGTCGGGATCGCCCGCGCCGCGCCTGCGGCTCGCGCGCGGGCTCTACACCGCGGGCGCCCTGCTCACCGAGGAGGTCGCACGCCAGGTCGGACGCGAGCCGGCGGTGGACCGCATCAGCCGGGAGATGGCGGCCTGCTACTGGTACTTCAGCTCCGAGAAGGCCACGCGGGAACTGGGTCACGACCCCCGCGACGGCCGCGTCACGCTCCTGGAAACGGTGAACTGGTTCCGGGGCCGCGACTCCGCCTGATCCGGACGGGGCCCGCGGTGCCGGCTGAAGCCGGCGTTCCAGGCCGGCGGCGCCATCCCGGCTGTTGGTGGACCGCCGTATCATGGCCATCCCCTGACCAGCGTGGACCGCATCGAAGCCCTCGCCCGGCCCGACAAGTGGTACCTGGGGGGACTCGACGGCGTCGTCTGGGCTCCGCCGTTTCCCCGCTGGCTGCACCGGCCCGGATTCTGGGATCCGGCCCATCTGCTGCAGTACGAGGCGGGACCAATCTTCTCGGTGGCGCTGCAGGGCAGTGCGGGCGCGGAGATTCCGTTTTCTCCGGGGCCTGCCGGACTCCGCTGGCGCCCGGGCACGCTGGCCGCCGAGTGGCGGACCGGGGAGGGCGGGCGGGCGGTCGAGACCCGACAGGTCCTCCCCGGCGGCATTCTCGAGAGCGCCTGGGCACTCCCACCCGAGGCTGCCGTGGGTTTCCTGGTCGCGTTCACGGCCCAGCCGGCGGCCTCGGTGTCCGGGCTGCAGCCGTCTTCCGAGGGCGTGCGGTGGGTGCGCGACCTCGTCGACCGGGCCGGGCAGAAGCTGCCCGTCGGGATGGAGATCCGCGGATCCGGCGCCCCCGCGTGGCGCCGGATTCTCCCGTCGGAGGGCGGTGCGTGGCCCGATTGGACGGCGTCTCCGTTCGCGGAAGGGGGAACCGCGGACGCCAGCGGCATCCCCGAGCCCGCGAACGGCCGGAGTGGCTGGATCTGGATCGCGGTGGCGTTCCCGGTTCCCGACCCCGGCCAGGGGTCCTTCTCGCTCCGCATGCACCTCGACCCGCGGCTGTCCGAACGGCCGTGGCGAGGGAGCAGCGCCCCGGCGAATCAACTCTCCTGGGAGTCCTTCTTCGCCGGCTTCCCTGCCTTCACCTGCGGCGACCCCCGCCTCGACCGCACCTTCGACTACCGCATCTACGGCCTGGGGCTCAACCGCATCGAAGGCCGCTCGGGCAACGTGCGCCATCCCTGCATTGCGGAGGGGATTGAGTACTTCCACGTCCCGATCACCTACAGCGCCCAGTGCCACATGATGGAGATGCGCTGGCGCGCGGGCGGCCGCGAGGCATGGGGATCGCTCCTCAACTTCCTCGACAACCAGAAGGACGACGGGTCGTTTCACGGACGGCTCTACCCGAACCATCTCGAACGCACCGACTTCTACCACGCGAACTGGGGCGACGCGCTGCTCGCGGTGCACGCGATGCACCCCGAACCCGCCGCGCTCGCCCGCTGCTACGACGGGCTGTCCCGGTACGCCCGTTGGCTGAACCGTTCGCGCGATCCCGAGGGCTCGGGCATGTTCACCGTCGTGAACCATTTCGAGACCGGGCAGGAGTACATGTCGCGGTACATGGCGGTGGACCCGGAGGCGGACGTGCGCGGCTGGCAGCCGCGCCTGCGTCTCAAGGGCATCGACGTGACGGTCTATGCGCATCAGCTCTTCCGCGCGCTCGCCGGGCTCGCCGGACGGGTCGGGCGGACCGGCGACGCCTCCGACTGGGAGACGCTTGAGAGGCGTTGCGCAGCGGCGATCACGGAACGCATGTGGTGCCCCGAGGCGCGGCTGTTCACCGACGTGGACGGAAAGACCTTCGAACGCACCGGCGTCAAGGCCGCCGTCGGTTTCTATCCGATGCTGACCGGCCTGGTGGACGCCGTCCGCCTCGACGCCCTGATGGACCACCTCGAGAACCCGCGGACCTTCGGCACCCCCTTTCCGCTGCCGTCGTCCAGCGTGGACGATCCCCGTTTTTCCGCCGAGGGAGTCTGGCGAGGGAAGCGGCGGAACTGCCCGTGGAACGGCCGCGTGTGGCCGATGACCACCAGCCACCTGATCGAAGGACTGCTCCGCGGCTGGCGGCGGGGGAACCGGCGCGCCGGGGAGCTGGCCGCGGACCGGCTCATCCGCTTCGTGCACCTGATGTTTACCGACGGCGACCCGCGCCGCCCCAACGCCTTCGAGCACTACAACCCCTACACCGGCCGGGCCTGCCACTTCCGCGGCATCGACGACTACCAGCATTCGTGGGTGCTGGACCTGCTCGCTCGGGGGATCGCCGGGCTTCACTTCGACGAGGAGGGCGTCGAGGTGCGGCCGCTGCCGCACGAGCTGCCCCGGGTACGGCTGGGGCCGGTGCGTGCTCGCGGCCGCCGCGTCGCGGTCGAGCTCGACGAGGGCCGGGTCTCGCTCGCGGTGGATGGAACGCGGTACGAGGGGCCCCGGGAGCGGGCGCTCCGGGTGGAGTGGGAGACGCTGGACGGGCGGGGCGAGGGCCGGCGGCGATGACGCGCGAGCCCCGGGCGGTGGTGCTGAAGGGCGTCCGGAAGCGTTTCGGGGACGTGACGGCCGTGGCGGACGTCGATCTCGAGATCCGCCCCGGCGAACTGATGGTGCTGGTGGGTCCCTCGGGGTGCGGCAAGAGCACGCTGCTGCGCCTCATCGCCGGTCTTGAGGAGCGGGACGCCGGGGAGGTGTGGATCGGGGACCGTTGCATGGACGAGGTCGCGCCGGGCGGCCGCGACGTGGCGATGGTCTTTCAGAGCTACGCCCTGTATCCGCACATGACCGTCGCCGAGAATCTGGGCTTCGGCCTTCGGGTGCGGGGCGCGGGTACGCCCGCGATCGAGGGTCGCGTGCGCGAGGTTGCCGATGTACTGGGGCTCCGGGGACTCCTGTCCCGGCGTCCCGGCCAACTCTCGGGCGGACAGCAGCAGCGGGTGGCGCTGGGACGCGCCATGGTGCGCGATCCCGGGGTCTTTCTCTTCGACGAGCCGCTGTCGAACCTGGACGCCGCGCTGCGGCTGCAGACCCGAGACGAGATCGCCGCGCTCCACCGCCGCCTCGGCACGACCATGATCTTCGTCACTCACGACCAGGTCGAGGCGCTCTCGCTCGGCCAGCGGGTCGCGGTGATGGATCGGGGCCGGGTGCAGCAGGTGGGGACGCCGGCCGAGGTCTACGAAAGGCCCGCCAACCTCTTCGTGGCGGGCTTCGTGGGATCGCCTCCCATGAACCGGCTCCACCTGGTCCGCGGCCGGGACGGCCGCCTCGCCGGCGGCCCGTTCGTCTTCCCTGGCCCCCTGGATCACCGCGAGGCCACGCTGGGGGTGCGCCCCGAGGACCTCACGCTCGCCGTCGTCACCCGGCCCGGCCCCGGCCCGCAGCCAGACTCCGTAGGCATGTCCGGCGGAGCCCACTCATCCGCCGAGTTCACCGCCACCTCGCTGCGCGTCGAGTCGCTCGGCAGCGAGCAGCGGGTTCACCTCGACGGGCCGGGCGAGGCGGCCTGGGTGGCGCGGGCGCCCTCGGCGCTGCGCGTCGCGGCCGGGGACCGCGTCGAGGTCGCGGTCGTGTGGGAGCGGACGCATCTCTTCGGCCCGGATGGCAGCCGCATCGGGGCAGCGTCCCGGCCGGGCGGGGCATCGCCGCCATGAGCCCCGGCGTCAGGATCCTCTTCCCGGCCGCCCTTTCCCTCGCCGCCGTCGCCTGCGTTCCCGCCGGTTCCGGCGTCTCGCCGGGCGTCACCACCCTCCGGGTCGCCCTTTGGGCCGGCGGCTATGAACTCGAGATCGAGCAGGAGGTTGCCGACCGCTACGAGGCGCTCCGCCCGGGGACGCGAGTCCTTCTCGAGTCCGCGCCGAACGGATACGAGGAGCGTCTCCTCACCTCCATCGCGGCGGGGCATCCGCCCGATGTGTACCTCCTCGACTCGCCCGACATCCCCACCTTCGTGGACCGCGGGCTCGCGGTGGACCTGGCGCCCTACCAGGCGGCGCTGGACTTTCAGGCCGACCAGGTCTTCCCGCAGGTCCTCGAGGCGTACCGGCGCGGCCGGGCCCTGTTCGCGCTGCCCAAGGACTTCACTCCGATGGTCATCTACGCGAACCGCGCCGTGCTGGCGGGTGCGGGGATCGACCGGACCGTGGTTGGGCAAACCGGCGCCTGGACCGGCGGTTGGACCTGGGAGGATTTTCGCCGCGCGGCCCGTTCCGTGACCACCGACCGGGACGGTGACGGCAGACCGGACGTCTACGGGTTCGATTTCCCGCGCAACCTCTTCCAGTGGGTGCCGTTCGTCTGGTCGGCCGGCGGCGACATCCTCGCTCCCGGCGGCGACCGCGCCACCGGGTACCTGGACGGACCGGCGGCGCTCACCGCCTACGCGTTCCTCACAGAACTGGCCGAGGAGGGCCTGACGCCGGGCGCCCAGTTCGTCCAGCAGGGGGATCCGGCGCGGGAGGCCCGGTTCGCGTCGGGCGGGCAGGCGTTCCTGCTGTCCGGGCACTGGATGCTTCCGCTCTTCCGCGACCTGGTGCAGGCCGGCGCGCTGGACCTGGCGATCCTGCCGATTCCGCATCATCCGTCGCAGGCGGGTGCGACGAGTGTCCTCTACGCGTCCGGGTGGGCGGTGCCTCCGAACGCGGCGAATCCCCGGCAGGCAATCGACCTGGCGGGCTTCCTCGCCTCGCCCGAGGCGCAGCGGATCCGGGCGCGCTCCGGCCTTGCGATCCCGACGCGGGTCGACGTCGCCGCGGAGATCGCCGCCGCCGACCCCACGGGGGTGGAGGACGCGTTCATCGCGCTGGCGGAGCGGGCGCGGGTGACCTGGGGCGCGACCGTGCGCGACTTCTCCCGGATCGAGCGCCTGGCGGTGGAGATCATGGATCGGCGGCTGCTGCGAGGGGAACCCCTCGAACGCAGCGCGGTGGAGGTGGCGCGCCGGGTGGACGAGGTGCTGGCGCGGTGAGAGGCGCGGGCGCGGCCCGGGTGATCCCTCTGGTGGCCGCCGGCGCGGCCGCGGCGGCCGGCGTCCTGATCCTGGTGGTGGCCGCGGACGCGCCGTCCCGGGCCCGGGAGCACGCGACCCGCGAGGAGGCCCGCGCGGCGGCATCCCTCTATGAGTTGCCGGGAGTTACCGAGGCGGACGTGTTGTCACTGCTCGGCGGCCGCGCCCGGATCATGGCGCCGGAAGCGGGAGGCGCCGGGCCCGGGGCCCATGCCTACCGGGCAGGCGCGCTGGAGCCGGCCGCGTGGATTGCGGTCGAGCCGCGCGACGAGGGAAGCCGCTGGCCCTGGGCCCCGTCCGTCCTCGCCCTGCTCGGGGCGCTGTGCATGGCGGCGTGGGCTGCCGGGCGGCGCCGGTCGCCGCCGCCACCGCGTTTTCCCGCCGCGCCTGCGTTCCTCTGCGCCGCCATGTTCGCGCTCGTGGCGGTCACCGCGCAGCAGTGGGCGCGTGGGGAACTGGAAGCCATCAGCACCTCCCGCCTCGCCGGAGGCCTTCGCGCGGCCGAGATTGCCGGGGCGGCCGGTGCGGATCCCGAAGCGGCCGCCCGCGTGGCCGGCCTTCCCTGGGCCAGTGGTGCGGCGCTTGGCGAACCGGACCGGATCTGGACGATGCCCCGGGAGGTCGGCGCGGCGATCGCTGCCGACCCGCGCCTCCGGTCCGCTCCGCGCTCCACCGTGGCGGCCGGCGGCGCCATCTACCACAGGGGCACCGTGGCGCTGCGCCGCGGCCCCGCGGTCCGGGCGGAGACCGCTGCCGACACGCTGCACCTCGTCTTCCTCGGCTACGAAGAGACGACCTCCCCGGCCGTAGCGCTGATCGCCTCCTCCCTCGGGTGCGTCCTCCTCGTTTCCCTCGTCCTCTTCCTCCTTCCCCTCGCCGCGCGTCCCCGGGCCCTCTCGAGGACGCTCGCGGCCTGGGGTTTCCTCACCCCCGCGGCAGCCCTTCTGCTGCTCTTCACCTTCGGACCCCTGCTCTTCTCGCTGTGGATCTCCCTGCACGATTGGCGCCTCGTCGACCCCGCCCACCCTTTTCTGGGACTCGCGAACTACCGGGCCCTCCTGGGCGACGGCGCCTGGTGGTCGGCGGTTCGCAACACCGGTGTCTTCACGCTGCACGTCCCGCTCGCGATGGCCGTCGCGCTCTCGCTGGCGCTCCTCACCAGGGAGTCGCGGCGGGCCGTCCGCTGGGCGCGTCTCGCGCTGTTCCTGCCCAGCATCACGAGCGTGGTGGCGATCGCGGTAATCTGGAAGTGGCTGCTCAACGACGGCTACGGTCTCGCGAACCGGGTGCTGGGCGCGATCGGGCTCGGGCCGGTCGCGTGGCTCAGCTCGCCGGACATCGCACTCGTCAGCCTGATGGTGATCGGCGTCTGGATGGTGGTGGGGTACCAGATGGTCGTCTTCCAGGCTGGCCTCGCGGCCATCCCCCGCGTCTGGTACGACGCCGCGACGGTGGACGGCGCCGGCCCGTGGCAGCGCTTCCGGCACATCACCCTGCCCGGACTCCGCCACACGCTCTTCTTCGTGCTGGTCACGTCGGTGATCGGCTCGTTCCAGGTCTTCGGCCTCGTCTACGTCATGACCGAGGGCGGGCCGCTGGGCGCGACCGACGTCGCCGTCTACCACATCTACCGGGAGGCGTGGGAGTTTCTGCGGTTCGGCAATGCGGCCGCGATGAGCTGGATTCTGTTCGGCGTCGTCTTCGCCGCAACCTGGCTCCACTTCCGCTTCCTCGAAAGAAGGGGCGCACATGCCTGACGGGAGGACCGCTGTCCGACGAGCCGCCGGGTTCTCCCGCGGGCTCCTGCTCGCCTTCGCGTGCCTGATCATGGCGGCGCCCTTCCTGTGGATGGCTGCCACCAGCCTCATGGGCCAGTTGGAGGTCTTTGGGTCCGGCCGGCTGTTCCCGGAATCACCGCTGTGGTCGAACTATCCCGAAGCGCTCACCGCCCAGCCGTTCGGACGCTACTTCCTGAACTCGCTGATCTTCGCCACGGTGGTGGTCGCCGGTCAGGTGTTCACCGCCACCACCGCCGGTTACGCCTTCGCCCGCTGCGACTTCCCGGGGCGGGACACGCTGTTCATGGTCTTCCTGGCGACGATGATGGTGCCCGCGGTCATCGTCCTCATTCCCCGCTTCCTCATGATCGACTCCCTCGGCTGGATCGACAGCTACCGGGGCCTGGTCTCGACCGAACTCGTCTCGGTGTGGGGCATCTTCCTGATGCGCCAGTACTTCCGCACGCTGCCGCGGGAGCTGGAGGATGCCGCCCGGGTGGACGGGGCCGGCCACTGGCGGATCTTCCGGAGCGTCGCGCTGCCGCTGGCGAAGCCCGCGGTGGCCACCCTGGCGCTCTTCGCGTTCATCGACGCCTGGAAGAACTTCATGTGGCCGCTGCTCGTCACCCGTTCCATGGAGATGCGGGTAGTGGAGGTGGGGATCGCGGCTTTCCATTCCACCTACGAGATCAACTGGCCGTACCAGATGGTGGCGGGGGTGGTCGCGGCGCTCCCGATCGCGCTCCTGTTCCTCTTTACCCAGAAGTACTTCGTACGGGGGATTCAGCTGGAGGGGATTCGGTAGCTGCTGGCGGATAGAGTGGCGTGAGCGCGATGAGCATCCGGCGGGCCGAACAGCGAGCGCGCCGGGCCGTGAGCGCCTTCAGGTTTGTCGCCCTCGCGGGCCTCTTCGCCGCGCCGGCTCACCCCCAGCGCGTCCCCGACCCCCCGTCGGGCGACCTGACCACCCTCTCGGTCCCCCGTTTCCCCATCGCGACTTCGCCCGTCGAACTTACCGGCCCCGTGCGGCCGGGCGAGTACCTCGGCGTCACCGGCCCTCGCGCGGCATGGCTGGGGGTGGAGACCGGCGAAGCCGAACTATGGGTCCATCCGCTCAAGGTCGGACGCGGCTTCCGTCTCTTCTTTCAGGCGCCGGGCGACGGCGCCCCCATCCCGGGCGAGCTCGTGGCCCGGACGGTCCAGGTGCGGCCGGAGCTGACCACGATCAACTACAGCCACGCGGCCTTCCAGGTCCGCCAGCACATCCTCGCGCCCAGGGGCGCGGACACCCCGGGCATCCTCGTGCTCCTCGACGTCGACAGCCCGGATCCGGTCGAGATCGTCGCCGAGTTCCACCCGGTCCTCGACTTCATGTGGCCGGCGTCGCTGGGCGGGCAGTACGCCTTCTGGGACGGGGAGCGGCGCATCTTCGTGCTCTCCGAGAGCCTGACGCGGCACAACGCGGTCGTCGGCTCCCCGTGGGCGACGAACTCGGTGGAGCACCCGGCGCACCAGCTCGGCGAGGCGCCCCGAACGATGGTCATCCCGGTCGATCCGGAGCGGGCTCGGCGCGAGTTCATCCCCATCGCCATCGCCGCGGGAACGGTGCCGCGGGACACTGTGTTCGCTCACTACCGCCGCCTGATCGCGGACGCCGAGCGGCTCTACGGGGAGACTCGCGCCTGGGCGGACGCGGCGCTGGCTGCAACGGCGTCCGTCGAGACCCCCGATCCCTCTCTCGACCTGGCCCTCGAATGGGCGAAGATCAACCTCGAGGAGCAACGCGTCTGCAACCCCGACCTGGGGTGCGGCCTGGTCGCGGGCTGGGGGCTCTCCGGCAGCGGCGCCCGCCCCGGATTCGGATGGTTCTTCGGCGGCGACGCGATGATGAACACCTTCGCCATGGACGCCTTGGGCCAGTGGGAACTGGTCGCCGAGGAACTCCGCTTCCTGGCCCGCTACCAGCGCGACGACGGCAAGATCACCCACGAGATCTCACAGGGCGCCGCGCACATCGACTGGTTCGAGACCTATCCCTACGCCTACTACCACGCCGACACGACTCCCTACTGGATGCTGGCGCTCCACCAGTACTGGCGGGCGAGCGGCGATGACGGGCTGCTCGAGGAACTCTGGCCGGCCTACCGGCGAGCCTTCGAGTGGTGCCTGAGCGCCGAGACCGACGGCGACGGCATCATCGAGAACACGGCCGGGGGCCTGGGTGCAGTCGAGGTGGGGGGG
>VXWI01000079.1 GCA_009835985.1 Acidobacteriota bacterium
GCGCTTCCCAGGCTGGGGGTGGGGCTCGGGCCCGACATGCCGAGTTCGATGAAGGCCGCGGATGGAGGCGCCAGGACGCGGCCCGAATCCAGCTCCAGACCCACGGCAGCGCCCCCGAGCAGCACGACGTGAGCGGTCGCGGACCAGATCAGGTTGCGCCGGAACGTCTCGTCCGTGCGCCCCGGCCGCGAGGAGGCCGCCGGTCCTCGCCGGGGGGACGGCGTCCGGGGTGGATCCGGCACGAACAGCTACCTTTGCCGTTGTTCGCCGGGGTAGGCGTACACGAGACCCACACGGTCGAAACCCGCCCGTTTCATCGTGTCTATTACCTCGATGACCTGTCCGTATTCTAGCGAGACATCCCCCTGCAGATAGCCGTCGCGAGCCCCCTCCAGATCGACGATTTCGCGGAGTCGTTCCTCCAGCAGCAGCGGGTTCACCGCCCGCTCGCCGACGAAGGTCCGGCCCTCGGCGTCCACGGTGACGATGACGCGCTCGGTGGCCTCCGCGGACCGCATCCGGGCGGTCGGCAGGTTCACCTCAAGGGAGCGGACGAGGAGTGGAGCGGTCACCATGAAGATGATCAGCAATACCAGTACCACGTCCACGAATGGGGTGACGTTGATCTCGGAGAGCGCGCTTCCCGCGTTCGCTCTCCGGCGGGCGCCGAGCTGGGCGAGAGCGGAACTGGAACCCGTTCCCGAACCTCCAGCGGCGCCGCCGGCGGTCCCCATCCCCATGCCGTCAGCGGGCCAGGTGCCGTTCCAGCATGGCCACGTACTCCATGGAGAAATCGTCCATCGTGGTGGTGATCCGGCGGATCTGGGCGAGGAACGCGTTGTAGGCGATGACGGCCGGTATCGCCGCCCCGAGTCCCGCGGCGGTCGCGATCAGGGCTTCGGACACCCCCGGGGCGACCACGCTGATGTTCGCCGACTGGGTGAGCGCGATGTCGCGGAAGGAGTTCATGATGCCCCAGACGGTCCCGAAGAGTCCGATGAAGGGCGTCGCGCCGCCGGTCGTCGCCAGGAACATCATCCGATGTTCCAGCGCCGCCGTCTCGGTGGACGAAGCGCGGAGCAGCGATCGCGCCACGGCCTCCATGTTCGAGACCCGCAGGCGTACCGGTTCCTCGTCTTCCTGGTCGTGCCGGGACTGATAGCGCACTTCCTGGTAGCCGGCGTGGAAGAGCCGCGCCAGCGGACTGTCGGGGTGTTTCCGGGCCCAGGCGACGACGTCCGCGAATCGCTTGGCGGACCGGAAGTGGCTCAGGAAGGCGGCCGAACTGCGCTCCACCTGGCCGAGCCGCCGTGACTTGTGCAGGATGATGGCCCAGGAAACGAGGCTGAAGAAGAGCAACGTGGCCAGCACGAACCAGGCGACCGGACCGGCCTCCACCACGAGCGCGAGGAAGCCCGCTTCATCGAGGAATCCCGAGGTGGAATCGAGGTCGACGGCGGTTACGGCCTCGTCGAGTGTTTCGGCACCCTGGGGTTCGGGCGGCACCTGCCCCGCCAGTACCGCGTGGGGAAACAGCAGCGAGACTCCGGCCCGGAAAAGAGCGTGAAGCGAAGCCGTGAACCGGGCGGACACGTAGGAGCGGAGGAAAACCCGAATACCCAACATATAGTAGCCTAACCCATGCCCAACCACTACCCATTGGGGTTCTTGCCGTCCTCGGCGGTGATCCGCCGCGGGGAGAGCGCCGGGACGGGCCCGGGGAGCGCCCCCCCCGGCCTCGCCTGCTGACCCGGGCCTCGGCCTCCGGGTTCCAACTGCCGGCCGCGATGCTCCACTGGCTCCGGGCGCAGAACGTCGCCCTCCTCAGGGACGTGTCGCTCGAGTTCGAAGCGGGGCTGAACGTGGTCACCGGCGAGACCGGCGTGGGGAAGAGCGTTCTGCTGGAGGCGCTCGGGCTGATTCTCGGCGGCCGCGGGCGCACGCAGCTCGTGGGTCCCCTGACGGACCGCGCGGTCGTCGAGGCGGGTTTCACGTCGCCCGAGGCGGGAACCTCGGACCGGGAGCGATTCAGGGCGCTCGCCGAGGAAGCGGGAATCCCCGCCGAAGACGGCGATGTCGTGATCCGGCGGGAGCTGCGGCTCGCGCCGGGACGGCGCTCGATCTCCAATCGCACCACCGTGAACGGAACCGCGGTGCCGGTGGCCGTGCTTCGCGCGCTGGGGCTGATCCTTGCCGAAATCTACAGCCAGGGGGAGTACCTGGCGCTCCTTCAGCCCGGAGCCGCCCGGGAAACGGTGGACGAGGCGGGTGGTCATGCGCCCTTGCGGCGCGAAGTGGCGGCCGCCTTCCAGGCACTCCGCGCCCGGGAAGCGGAACGCGACGCTCTCCAGGAACGGCTGACCGACGCGGCGGTGCGGCGCACCGGAATGGAACAAGCCCTCGATGAGATCGAACGGGCGGCGCCGCAGCCGGGCGAGACCGAAGACCTCCTTGAAGAGCGCCGGACGCTCGGGCACGCGGAACAACTCGCCGGCCGCCTGGAGAGCGCTTACCAGGCGCTCTACGGATCGGAGTCCGCGGCCGGCGCGCAGTTGGCGGTCGCGCTCCGCGCCCTCGAGGAGGCAGGCGCGATAGACCCCCGGACCGTCGGGTTGCTCGATGGACGTCCGGACCTGCTCGTCGAAGTGGAGGACCTGGCGGCCGCGGTGCGTGACCGGCGCGACAGCGTCCGCGCGGCGCCGGAGCGGCTCGCGGCAATCGAGGACCGTCTCGTCGTGCTGCGCGGTCTCGAGCGCCGCCATGCCGGAGGAGCGGGGGGCGCGGACGCCCTGCTCGAGCGGGCCGCGGAGATTCGCGGGGCGCTCGCCGAACTGACGGACGAGGCCGAGGAACGCCGCCGCGCGGTCGGCGCGGCCGCGGCCGAGGCTGCCCGCTACCGGGAATGGGCGGCATCGCTCCACACCGCCCGCAAGGCAGCCGCCGAAGCGCTCGCCAGGGAAGTGCAGGGGGAACTCGCCGGCCTCGGCATTCCCCGCGCCCGTTTCTCCATCGGGATGGAATCGCTCTCGGAAGAATCCGGAGCCGGCGAGGCCGCAGGCACGGGGCACTTCACGGAACATGGCCTCGACCGCGTGCAGTTCCTGTTCAGCGCCAGTGCCGAAATGGCGCCGGCGCCGATTGGAGAGGTCGCCTCCGGAGGAGAGTCATCGCGGTTCTTCCTGGCGCTGAAGGCAACCGGGGCGGGAAAGGAGGGCGCGGCAACGTTGGTTTTCGACGAGGCGGACACCGGGACGTCCGGCCGCATCGCCGATGCCGTCGGGCGGCGTCTGCGGCGCCTCGCCGCTTCGCACCAGGTGGTTTCCGTCACGCATCTGCCCCAGGTTGCGGCCCTCGGACGGACTCACCTCGTTGTCGAGAAACTAGAATCCGGCGATGCGGTTCGGGTTCGCACCCTCGATGGTGACGCCCGGATCGAGGAAATCGCCCGTATGCTCGCCGGCCCCGTGATCACCGACAGCGCTCGAACTCACGCGTCCCAATTGCTCTCCGGCGCGGACGCCGAGGCTCCCGGCGGCGAGACCGGAGGCTTCGTCCCGGAGCCGGCGGGGCGCTGAATGACGGTCCTCCCACCAGGCGCGCCGCCGCTGCAGGCCGGGCCGGCCGCCAGGCATCCCGCCGTTGATCCGGACCCCGGAGGCCCCCTTCGGTTTCGGATCGAAACCTGGGGCTGCCAGATGAACGTCCACGACTCGGAGAAGATGGCGGCGGCGCTCGGGTCGCTCGGTTGCCGGCCGGCGGCGGCGGAGCCCGCGGACGTCGTGGTGCTGAACACGTGTTCCGTTCGGGAGAAAGCGCAGGAAAAGGTCTTCGCGCGAGTGGAACAGCTCGTCGGCCGGGGTGGCGAGCGCCCCCGGCTGATCGGGGTCGCGGGATGCGTGGCGCAACAGGAGGGGGAGGCCGTCTTTGGCCGGGCGCCGGCGGTGGACTTCGTCCTCGGCACCCAGAGCCTGGTGTGTCTCCCCGACATCGTGCGCCGGCTCCTCGATGGCGAGACCCGCATCGTCGAGACCGGGCGCCATCCGGACAACCTCGACATCCCCCCGGAGCAGATCGATCGGATTCCCGGGGTCAAGGCGTACATCACGATCATGGAGGGGTGCGACAACTTCTGCTCGTTCTGCGTGGTGCCCTTCACCCGCGGGCGCGAAAGGTGCCGGAGCGTGTCCTCCATCGTGCGGGAAGCGGAGTCACTCGCGGCGTCGGGTTTCCGGGAGATCCAGCTTCTCGGCCAGAACGTGAATTCCTACCGGGACCCGGACGATGGAAGGGACTTCGCCGAACTGACCGACGCGGTGGGAGCCGTGCCGGGAATTCGCCGGATCCGCTTCACGAGCCCTCATCCCAAGGACTTCAGCGACGCCCTCATGGACCGCTTCGCGGCGGGGGGACCGCTGATGCCGCACATGCATCTCCCCGCGCAATCCGGTTCGACGACCGTGCTGGAGCGCATGCGGCGTGGATACAGCAGGCAAGAATTCCTGGAGCTCGTGGGACGCGCGCGGGACCGGGCTCCCGAACTCGCGCTTTCCACGGACCTGATCGTCGGCTTCTGCGGCGAAACGCGACGCGAGTTCGAGGAAACCCTGACCCTTCTCGACGAGGTGCGGTTTTCTTCGGTCTATTCGTTCAAGTACTCCGAGCGCCCGCACACGCTCGCCTCGAAGCGGTTGCCGGACGACGTTCCGGACCCCGAGAAGACGGACCGGCTGGTCGAACTCCAGGCCCGACAGCGGCAGATCCAGCTCGCGCTGCACCGCGACCTCGTCGGACGCGCGGTGGAGGTGCTCATCGAGGGGCCCAGCCGGAAGGGCGGACAGCTCGCGGGCCGGGGGCCCGACAACCGCATCGTCAACTTCGACGGACCGGTCGAGGCTGCCGGCAGCTTCGGCGAGGTGCGGATCACGGGCTTTGGCCCGAACAGCCTGCTGGGTGAGCCGGTGAGTTCCCTGACGCCGCGCCGGCTCACCGGCTCACCGGCGCGCCCCGCCGCCAACCCGGGTGACTGGGGTGCTGAGATACCCCTGCCGGTCATCCCGGCGAACACGGAAACCGGGAGCCGCGAGGCCTTGCCCTCGGGATGAGCGACGAAACGAGGGATTGACCGTGGAGATCGAGGTAAGCATCAAGGCGATTCTGATGGTGCCGCGGACCAGCGCCGCGGTCGTGATGCTCAAGGAGGAATCCGGGGATCGGGAGGTCCCGATCTGGGTGGGCCCCATGGAGGTCCGGGCGATCGGCCTGCAGATCGAGAACTACGAGCCGCCACGGCCGTTCACGCACGACCTGATCCGGGAACTGCTCCGCGAACTGGACGCCCGGGTCACCAAGGTCGTGATCCACGACGTGCAGGACAACACCTTCTACGCGCACGTCCACCTGCAGCGGAAGCGGCAGCGGTTGGCGGTGGACGCCCGGCCAAGCGACGCCATTGCTCTCGCGCTGAGGACGAGGGCCCCCATCTTCGTCCATTCCCGCGTCATCGAACGCGGCGCCCGGCGTGCGGAGGAACTCATGGCCGAGGACGTCGAACCGCCGGAGGACAGCGAGGCGCTCGGCGACTGGCTGGAAGCTCTGGACGAGGACGATCTCGGCGACGCGCACTGATGAGCACGCTGTCCGCCGGCGCCTGACATGCGCGCCACCATCACCGTCGCGAACCAGAAGGGCGGGGTGGCGAAGACCACCACTGCGGTCAACCTGGCGGCGGCGTTCGCCGGCGCCGGACACCGGACCCTGCTGGTGGATGTCGATCCCCAGGCGAACGCGTCGGTGAGCGTCATCGAACCGGATCCGTCCCGCCCGTCGATGCTGGAGGCGCTCACTGGCGAGGTCCGCTTCGCGAAGATCATCAGCCCCACCTCGGTGGAAGGCCTTTCGGTCGCCGAAGCGCGTATCTCGCTCGCGAAACTGGAGCGTCAGCTGCTCGGCGACATCGACGCCCACTACCGGCTTCGGGATCGGCTCCAGTACGTCCGGGACGACTTCGACTACGTGGTGATCGACACCCCTCCTACCCTGGGGCTCATCACGGTGAACGCGATGGTGGCGAGCGACTACCTGCTGCTGCCATTGCCGCCGACCTACTACGCTCTGGAGGGCGCCGACGACCTGCTCGACACGCTGGAGCAGGTCCGCCGCCGCCCCAATCCCGATCTCTCGCTCCTCGGAGTGGTGATCACCATGGCAGATCAGCGCACCAGGATCGCGCGGGATGCGATTCGCAAGATCCGCGCCCACTTTGGGAAGGCCGTCCTTCGGACGCTGATCAGCCGGAACGTTCGACTCGAAGAGAGTCCCGCCTACAAGGAGTCCATCTTCGCGTTCGCCCCCAACTCCCGGGGGGCCGAGGACTACGGACGCCTGTCTCGGGAGGTGCTTGCCCGTGTCCAAGCGAACCGGTCTTCCTGAAAAGGTCGCGCTGAAGCCGCGTGACAGCCACTATGTGGCCGGTCTCTCTCCCGACGAGCCGCAGGTCCGGCACCGGATGATCCCCACGGCTCAGATCCATCCGAATCCCGATCAGCCGCGCCAGCGCATCGGGGCGCTCGAACCGCTCGCCACCTCGATCCGCGACCAGGGCATCCTGCAGCCGATTCTGGTCCGTCGCCTGGGTCCCAAGGACTTCCAGATCATTGCGGGCGAGCGGCGCTACCGCGCCGCGGTACTGGCGGGGCTGCGCGAAGTGCCGTGCGTCGAGCGGGAGGCCGAGCCGGGGGACGCGCTCGAACTGGCCCTGGTGGAGAACCTGTTGCGGGACGACCTCTCCGCGTTCGAAGAGGCCGCCGCCTACGAGGGACTCATCCGGGAGCACGGACACACCCACGACTCGCTTGCCCGCCGGGTCGGCAAGGGACGCACCTCCATCACCGAGACTCTCGCCCTGCTGAACATACCGGACGAGATCCGGGAGCTCTGCCACGCCTCCGGGATCGTCTCGCGCCGCCAGTTGCTGCGGGTGGCCCGCGAGCCGAACGCGGAGGCCATGCTGGCCTGCGTCCAGCGGCTCGCCCAGGGACTCGAGGACCCCGCACCCAAACGCCTGAAGGGCAGGGGAGAGCGAGCCCGGCCCTTCGTCTTCCGCTACGCCCCGCGGGGTGGCCCGTTCCGTCTCCAATTGACGTTCCGCCGCAGTGAGGTGGAAGAGGCGGAGGTCCTGGAAGCGCTCAGGACGCTCCTGCGGCAGCTGGAAGAGCGGAGCGCCGATGTCGGCGCGCCGACATCGGACGCAAACGACAACGAATCAACGAGTTAGATCGGTCATCAGTCAGCTCGCCCCGGCAGGGCTCCAGGACCGGCGCCGCCGCGCGCAACGATCTCGCGTGTCGCGGCCCCGAACGGGGCGATTCAACCGGCGTGCGTCGCCGCCCCCGGTGCCTCGCGCCACCAACCGGACACCGCACTAGAATGGCCCCCATGTCTCGATTCCCCGCTTCCGCGTTCCTGGCAGCCGGCCTGGCCGCCGGGCTCGCCGCCACGACCGGGTCCGCGCAGGACACCGACACGCCCACCGTGAACGTCGGTGACCCGGCCCCCGATTTCGAGCTCAAGGACGCCCACGGCGTCTCGTACCGTCTTTCCGAGTTGCTGAAGCGTGGGCCGGTCGTCCTGGAGTTCTTCCGCAGCGGGGGTTGGTGACCATTCTGTATTGCGCAACTCGGCGAGTTGCAAGGATCCCTGGCTGAGTTCGAGGCGGCGGACACGACCGTCCTCGGTATCTCCAAGTACGGGACAGGGGACACCCTGATGTGGTTGTCGAAGAATGACTGGACCTTCCCGATCCTGGTGGACGGAGGCGCGGTCATCCGTGAATACGGCATCCCGAACCCCGACCACGACGGGACGGACCGGGAGGGCATTCCCCATCCCGCGACCATCATCGTGGACGCGGACGGGGTCGTCCGCTTCGTCAACGTCTGGGTGAACTACCGCGACCGCACGCCGCCCAACGAGATTCTCGCCGAGATCTCCCGTTTCGCGGGATCCTGACGCCCGCCATCACCAAAAGGAGTTTCGGCCCATGAAACGCCGTCTCATGCTGTCCGCCCTGCTACTGGTTGTGTCCGGCGGTCTTGCCGCTGGTCAGGCGCCGATGATTCCCGACTGGGAGAACGCGGCGAAGTTTGAACTGGTGGCTTCGCAGTCCCCGGTCCGGCCCGGTGATCGCCTCGAAGTGGCGGTCATCGCGGAACTTGACGAGGGCTACCACCTCTACGGCCCCGAAGAGGCTTTCCCGACCGCCACTGTGGTGGAACTCGTCGAGGGCGGAGCCTTCGAAGGGGGGGCGCCTGCCTATCCGCTCCCGATTCGGCGCGATCTCTCGGGACTCGGGGAATACGACCTCTACGAGGGGACGATCGCCATCCGGATCCCGGTCACTTCCGTTCTCGAGCGGGGCCGTTCCGCGGACGCCGAAGTGCTGGTCCGCTACCAGCTCTGCACGGACAACGCCTGCAGCGCACCCACGAGCACCACGCTGGAGTTGTCGCTGCCGACCGCGAGGGCCGGGGCCCCGGTGAAGGAACTGCATTCCGAGGTCTTCGGAAACTCACGATGAGCCGAGTGGTCCACACCTGCCACGCCAAGGTCATCAAGGACGCCGGTCCGGTCCGGCAGGCTTTCCTCGAGGACTTCGAGGACCCCGTCCGTTTCGGCGTCCACAGCGGGATTGCCGCGTTCTACGGAGTAACCCCGGCGGAGGAACTGCCGGCGACCCTCGACTACGTGGTCGCCGCCACCGGCGGTTGAATGGTGGGGACGTTCGGGCGGGCGCTCGAAGTACGCGGCATTCCGAGCCAGCCGGATCGGCTTTCGGCGGAGGTCGAGGGCGACATCGTCGATGAGAACGGGGTCATGGCGCTGCGTGCCATTCGCATTCGGTACCGGGTGGCCGTGCCGGCCGGGAAGCGCGAGGAAGCCGCGCGCGCTCTCCGCTTCCACGAGCGTGGCTGCCCGCTCGCCAACACCCTCAAGGGCAGTGTGGATATCACCTACGCGGCGGATTTCAAGGAAATGGATGATCAGGGCCCGGCGGGATGAGCGACCCGGGTTCGGCGATCCGCGGCCTCATGCGCCGTGCGCCGCAACTGGTGACCGTGGTAACCGCCAGCGGCCCGGAGGGCCCGCGGGGAATCACCGTCAGCTCCTTCATCCCGGTGAGTCTCGATCCGCCGTTGGTGCTGGTCTCGATCCTGAACTCGGCGCGCGCCCACGCCGCGATCGCCGCCGGCGCTTTTCGAGTCCATTTGCTCGCCTCCGATCAAGCCGGGGTCTCCGGGCACTTCGCGAAGCCGGGGCTGGACTCGGAGTCCCAGTTCGCGGCGCCGTTTTCCGACGCGCCGAGGGCGGCCGAAGCGGGTGGTCCGCCGCAACTTGCCGGATGTATCGGCTGGCTCGAATGCGCCACCGTCGGGGCCTACGCCGAAGGTGATCACACGCTCTTCGTCGGGAGGGTGACCGAGGGCAGGGTAGAGCGCACTGGGGCCGCACCGCTCCTCTACTACGACCGGGGTTATCGCGAACTGGGAGGGGCCCCGGGTGGTTCGTCCGGCTAGCGCCGTGTTCCGCCAGCCGCTTCGCTTGAAAGCGGCTCTGCGGCTCCTGGTGGCAGTCGGGACGCTCGCAGGCTGTGGTGGGGGCGAGGAGGCCCCGGCGCCGCTTGAAGAAGCGGCGCCGGTCGAGGCGCCCCCGCCCGCCCCCGATCCGGAGCCGGCGAGGCC